>NZ_JAAGPM010000043.1:0-57125 GCF_017104865.1 Burkholderia sp. Ac-20349 | reverse complement strand
CGGCGAGATACGCGGCGCGGCCGGCCTCGACCCCCTGCGCAAACGCGCGCGCCATGATCTCGGGGTGCGTGGCCTGCGACACGGCGGTGTTCAGCAACACGCCGTCGAAGCCCCACTCCATCACCTGGCACGCGTGCGACGGCACGCCGAGCCCCGCATCGACGATCAGCGGCACGTCGGGCAGCCGCTCGCGCAGCACGCGCAGGCCGTACGGGTTCACGACGCCCTTGCCCGTGCCGATCGGCGCGCCCCACGGCATCAGCGCCTCGCAGCCGACGTCGAGCAGGCGCCGGCCGATCACCAGATCCTCGGTGCAGTACGGCAGCACCTTGAAACCGTCCTTGACCAGTTGCGCGGCCGCTTCGATCAGGCCGACCGGGTCGGGCTGCAGCGTGTAGTCGTCGCCGATCAGTTCGAGCTTGATCCAGTCGGTGCCGAACACCTCGCGCGCCATGTGCGCGGTCGTCACGGCTTCGGCGACGGTCTGGCAGCCGGCCGTGTTCGGCAGCAGCGGCACCGCGTGGCGCTTGAGCAGGTCGAAGAAGCCGGCTTCGGCCGTGCCGCCCGTCATCTGGCGGCGCAGCGCGACCGTCACCATCCCCGGCCGCGACGCGGCGATCGAATCGGACAGCGACTGCAGCGACGGATAGCGCGACGTGCCGATCAGCACGCGGCTTGCGAAGGTTTCGCCGTACAGCGTCAACGCGTCGGCGGAGGTGTGGGACGTCATGTCGTTTTCCTGAAAGAGCGGGGACGATCCGGCGGCGCTCAGCCGCCCGCGACGGGGTGCACGACGTCGAGCTTGTCGCCCGCCGCGAGTGCGCGCGCCGCGTGCTGCGTGCGCGCGACGAAGTTGCCGTTCAGCGCGACCGCGTACGGCGGACGCGCGCCGTACGCGGCGAGCGCGTCGGACACCGTTGCGCCGTCGGGCAACGTCAGGGTCTGTTGGTTGATCTGGATATCCATGAGGCTTCGTCGAATTCGGTCGGCGGCGCGCGTCAGGCCGGCTGGCGCGCGTCGTTGCGGTGATGAAGGAGCGTCGGCCAGCGCGCCGCGTCGCGCCACGCGGCAAACGCGTCGGCGTCGCCGAACGTGCCGCCGAGCGCGGCTTCGGCGACCGCAACCGCCGCGTGCGCGACTTCCGGCGCGATCATGAAGCCGTGCCGGTACAGGCCGTTGACGGCAAGCGTCGACGCGCCGTCCCAGATCACCGCCGGGCGATGATCGGGCAGCGTCGGCCGGCACTGCGCATTGAGCTCGAGGATGCGCGCCTCGCCGAACGCCGGATGCACGGAGAACGCCGCGCTCAGCAGTTCGAGCGCGGAGCGCACGCTGACGGGCGACATGTCCTCGCCCTCCACTTCGGTCGCGCCGATCACATAGAGATCGTCCTGCTTCGGTGCGATGTACAGCGGGTAGCGCGGATGCAGCAGCCGCACGGGCCGGGTGAGCCCGATGCCGGGCGCGCGCACGCGCGCGACTTCGCCGCGGATGCCGCGCAACGCGGGCAGCGCGGGTTTCGCGCCGAGCCCGCGGCAATCGATCGTGAAATGCGCGGCGGGCAGGTTCGCGTCGTCGATCGTGACGTGCCAGTGCAGGTCGACGCCGCGTTCGACGAGGCCGGCCGCGAGCGCGCGCAGCGCCTGGCGATTGTCGAGCTGGCCTTCGTTCGGCAGCAGCAGGCCGCGCGCGAAGCGGCCCGCGAGCACCGGCTCGGCCGCATCGACCTGCGCGCCGGCGAGCGTCACGAACCCGCTGTCGAACAGGTCGGCCGGCGCGTTCGCGCGCACGCGCCGCTCGAACAACGGCGCCTCCGCACGATCCGCGTGATGCCAGACGACGAGCGTGCCGTGATGCTGGAAGAAGACGGGTTCCGGCAGTTCCGCGAGCCACTGCGGCCAGCGCGCGAGCGACGCTGCGCCGAGCTCGGTGATCAGTAGCTCCGCGCTCGCCGCTTCAGCGAGCGGCGCGAGCATCGCAGCCGCGATCCACGCGGCCGACTGTTCGCCGTCCGGGCCGCCGCGCTCGTAAAGCGCGACACGATGCCCGTCGCCTGCGAGCCGCCATGCGATCAGGCGGCCGACGAGGCCGCCGCCGAGCACCGCGAAGTCGGGTCGGGAATCCCGGGCGTTCATCGCGCACCCTCCGCGCAAGCGCGCACGACGAACGTCGATGCGCACGCGCACGCGCCGCCGTGCGCGAACGCACGCGACATCGGGCCGGGAACCATGCAAAAGACTGAAGATTGTGCGGTCATCATTCCTTCCGTAACGCGCAAAGCGCGTACCCAAAAGGACGAAACCGGCAGCAAAGGCCGGCCGGGCGGGACAAGGGCGCTGACCATGTGGGATGGCAGCCAGCGCGACCCGGCGGGATCAGAAACTTCCCTCGCCGGTATTACCCGGATCGGGTGCGAAGGGTCTTTCTCAGCCTCATCGCGCTGGCTGGAACATCTGCCGGCCGCGCCACAAAGCACCCCTGTTTCGTCGTCGGCCATTAGACCATAAAAGCGGAAAGCGCCGCAAACTGTCCCCCTTGCGGCAAATTCGCCGTCGTGCCGCGCCGCTCTGGCACAATGCCCGCAGGCCGGCCGCGCAAGCGGCCGGTTGCCGCGTCACCGCCGGCCTTAAGTGCCGTTTAAGACGCGCGGGCGACCATCCGGACGCCCGCCGTCAGTCGGCGCCGCGTCCCGGCATGCCGTATCGCGGCGCGCGCCCGGCTTCGCCCGGCCCGCGCGCCGGCTACTCATCAGGAAGCACATGACCCAATCGATCGATCCCGTCCGCTCCGCCTCCGACGCGCCGCAGGACGAGCGCCCGGTATCCGCATGGAGCCTCATCAAGCCCTACTGGGTATCGTCCGAATGGAAAATCGCATGGGGCCTGCTGGTCTCGATCATCGCGATCAACCTCTGCGTGGTCTGGATCAACGTCCGGCTGAACAAGTGGAACGCGGAGTTCTACAACGCGCTGCAGTCGAAGGACGTCCACGACTTCCCGAACCTGCTGATGCAGTTCTCCGCGCTCGCGTTCGCCTTCATCATCCTCGCCGTGTACGGCCGCTACCTGCGGCAGATGCTCGGCTTCCGCTGGCGCCAGTGGCTCACCGACCGCTTTCTCGGCCAGTGGCTCGGCGATCGCGCGTTCTACCGGATCGAGCGTGACCGCCTCGCCGACAACCCCGACCAGCGGATCACCGACGACCTCCAGTCGTTCGCGACGACCACCCTCGCGCTGTCGCTCGACCTGCTGTCGACGGTCGTCACGCTCGTGTCGTTCATCACGATCCTGTGGTCGCTCGCCGGCGCGCTGACGATTTCGCTCGGCGCGACGCCGATCGCGATCCCCGGCTACATGGTGTGGGCGGCCGCGCTGTACGCGGTGATCGGCTCGCTGATCATCCAGAAGGTCGGCCATCCGCTCGTGTCGATCAACTACCAGCAGCAGCGCGTCGAGGCCGACTTCCGCTTCGGGCTGATCCGCGTGCGCGAGAACGCCGAGCAGATCGCGTTCTACGACGGCGAGAAGACCGAGACCGGCAACGCGCAAAACCTCTTCTTGCGCATCCGCGACAACTGGTGGCGCGTGATGAAGTACACGAAGCGGCTCACGTTCGTGCTGAGCTTCTACGGGCAGATCGCGATCATCTTCCCGCTCGTCGTCGCCGCACCGCGCTATTTCGCGGGCGCGTTCTCGTTCGGGGTGCTGATGCAGATCTCGTCCGCGTTCGGCACCGTCAGCGATTCGTTCTCGTGGTTCATCAACAGCTACTCGACCCTCGTCGAATGGCGCGCCACCGTCAACCGTCTGCGCGAATTCAAGCGCGTGATGGGCACGTCGCACCTGAAGGAAAGCCTGTCGCCCGCGACCGAGCACGGCGGCATCAACCTGCACTACGTCGACGACACGACGCTGTCGACGTCGTCGCTCAAGCTCGCGCTGCCGAACGGCAACGCGCTCGCGAACATCGGCAGCGTCACGATCGAGCCCGGCTCGCGCTGGCTCGTGATCGGCAAGTCGGGTTCCGGCAAGAGCACGTTCATGCGCGCGCTCGCGGGCCTGTGGCCGTTCGGCGACGGCGCGATCGATGCGCCGGTCGGCGCGCGGATGATGTTCGTGCCGCAGACGAGCTATCTGCCGATCGGCACGCTGAAGGCCGCGCTCACCTATCCGGCGACGGCCGACGCGTTCAGCGACGAAGCCTGCCGCGACGCGCTGCGCGCATGCCGCCTCGAGGATTACGTCGAGCGCCTCGGCGAGACCGCGCACTGGACCCGCGTGCTGTCGCCGGGCGAACAGCAGCGCCTGGCTGGCGCACGCGTGCTGCTGCACAAGCCCGACTTCCTGTTCCTCGACGAAGCGACGAGCGCGCTCGACGCCGACAACGAGGCACGCCTCTATCACCTGTTCGCCGAACGACTGCCGAAGGCCGCGATCATCAGCATCGCGCACCGCGAGTCGCTGGCCGCGTTCCACGTCGGCACGATCAACGTCGAGCGCGTGAACGACAGCGACAAGGTCGCCGCGTAAGCGCACGCGCCGCGCGCGGAGCGCGCTGATCACCGGCGCCGGTTCGGGGATCGGCGCGGCGTGTGCGCGGCGGCTCACGGCTCGTCGCGCCCGGCATGGCATTGGCGCTGCATGCGCGCAACGCGGACAAAGCGGCACGCGCCCGGCTCGCCGAAGTCGAAGTCGCCCGCGCGTACACCGCGGCCGGCGCGGCGTGCATCACACTCTCCAGCGATCTCGGTGAACCCGGGCGGGCAATGTCGACGGGGTCGGGGAAGGTGGTGACGGATCTCGTCACCGGGAGAGAATCGAAGCTCGATCCATCGGGATAGACGCTCGCCCGCCACGGGTAGCAGGCCGGACGTCGCGCGACGTCGCCGAACCGATGCAGCGGCAAGCCCGCCTGCCGCATGACAAGGATGGCGGCCGGCCTTCGCCGGGCCTCGCCGGAACGGCTCAACCCGCTGCCGCGCCGTCCGCCCGTGCAATCGGCGCCGACACGATCGGCCGATGCGACACCCCTTCGTGCGACAACCGGCTTTCGAACAGCGTGAGCGCGTCGAACCGCAGCGCAACCGGCCGCTTCACCGCACCGCCGTGCGCCGGCTGCCCGACCGCATCGTGCGGCAGCCGCGCGAGCGTCACGTGCGGACGGAACGGCCGCCGATCCGCCGGTACGCCGAGCTCGCGCAGCTTCGCGGACAGCGCGACATTCAACGCCGCACACGCCGGCTCGGCGGCCAGTTCCGCGACGATCAGCCGCGCGCGCGGCAGGCTCGGCCACCACGCGATCCGTTCGACCGGCACCAACGGCAGCGCATGCGCGGCCGCGAGCGCCGGCAGGTACGCGGCCAACGCGTCGCAGCACGCCCGCTCGATCGCGCCGACGAACGCGAGCGTCACATGCAGTTGCGCGGGCAGCGGACGCCGCGCGCCACGGGTAACCGGCAACGCATGCAGCGCGTCGCGCGATGCCACATCGGGCATCAGCGCGACGAACACGCGCAGCCGGTCGCCGTTCATGACTCGCGCACCACCGCACGCGGCACGCTGTCGGCATCGGCCACGGCCGGACGCTGCGGCAGCGGGCCATGCTCGCCCCACACGTCGGTCGGCAGCACGTTCGCGAGTTCCGGAATCGTGTTGCGCGTGAACACCGGATCGGCAACGCCTGCCGCGCGCTGGCGGCGATAGTCGGCCCACGCGGCGTGCGCATACTTGCCGAGCGCGAGGATCGCGATCAGGTTGATGATCGCCATCAGCCCCATGCTCGTATCGGCCATCGCCCACACGAGCGGCAGTTGCCCGACGCTGCCGAACATCACCATGCCGAGCACCGCGATGCGGAACAGCGGCAGCACGCCGCGCCGCTTCGTGATGAATTCGACGTTGCCTTCCGCATACGCGTAGTTGCCGATCACCGACGAGTACGCGAAGAAAAAGATCGCGAACGCCATGTAGATGCCGCCCCAGCCGCCGACGTGGCTCGCGATTGCGCGCTGCGTGAGCGCCGCGCCTTCCATGCCGGTGCCCAGTTCGTACTGGCCCGACAGCAGGATCACGAAGGCGGTCGCGCTGCAGATCACGATCGTGTCGACGAATACGCCGAGCATCTGGATCAGCCCCTGCACGACCGGATGCCGCGTACTGGCGGTCGCCGCCGCATTCGGCGCGCTGCCCATGCCGGCCTCGTTCGAGAACAGCCCGCGCTTCACGCCCATCGCGACCGCCTGGCTGACCGCATAGCCCGTCAGGCCGCCCGCTGCCTGCTCGAGACCGAACGCGCTCTTCACGATCAATTCGATCACGCCCGGCACCAGCGCGATGTGCGTCGCGACCGCATAGACCGCGAGCGCGAGGTAGCCGATGGCCATCAGCGGCACGATCACCTGCGCAACCGCCGCGATCCGGCGGATCCCGCCGAAGATGATCGGCGCAGTCAGCAGCACGAGACCGAGACCGACGCTCGCGCGGCTCCAGCCGAACGACGTGTCGAACGCATCGGCGATCGCGTTGGCCTGCACCGCGTTGAACACGAAGCCGAACGCGAGGATCAGCGACAGCGAGAACAGCACGCCGAAGCCGCGCGAGCGCAGGCCCGTCTGGATGTAGTACGCGGGGCCGCCGCGATAGCTGCCGTCCGGGTGCGACACCTTGAAGATCTGCGCGAGCGTCGCCTCGACGAACGCGGACGACATCCCGACGAGCGCCGTCATCCACATCCAGAAGATCGCGCCCGGCCCGCCGACCGTCAGCGCGACCGCGACGCCGGCGATGTTGCCGGTGCCCACGCGGCTCGCGAGCCCGGTCGCGAACGCCTGGAACGACGAGATGCTGCCCGGCTCGCCCTTGCTGCCGACCAGCTTCATGCTGAGGAACAGCGCCTTCAGCTGGATCATCCGGAACCGCAGCGTGAACCACGCGCCCACGCCGAGCAGCAGCGCAATCAGCACGTAGTTCCACAACACGCCGTTGACGGCGTCGATCAGCCCTTGCACGAGTGCTTCCATCCAGAATCCTTGTAAATAGGGTCAGTCATATGTGATGGCCGCTCGCTTCACGGCCGGAGGGGCGACATGATATGACAATTTGCAAGGATCATTACAAAAACGAAAGATTTGAGATGCCGGGAAATCGCTGCCGGATGTGACCAGATTAGGCGACGCTTCGCGAAATTGCGGGGGCACCAGGATCTCTAAGCCGCGACACCGAGCTCTGTCGCGATGCGCGCGGCGCGGTAGCAGCGCGCCGAAACGCCGGGCGCTCGCCCGCTACGGAACGCGCTGCGCACGCGCGATACGACACCGAATCGCACGCATAAAAAAACCGGGCGCCCTTTCGGACGCCCGGTTTCTACGACGGCTACCGACCTGCGCTTATCGCGGCAGGCTCGAATGCCCCATCAGGTACGCATCGACCGACCGCGCACACTGGCGGCCTTCGCGGATCGCCCACACGACGAGCGACTGGCCACGGCGCATGTCGCCCGCCGCGAACACCTTGTCGACCGACGTGTAGTACGAACGATCGCCTTCGGTCGCAGCCCGTGCATTGCCGCGCGCATCCTTCGCGACGCCGAACGCTTCGAGCACGGGCGCTGCCGGCTGCGTGAAGCCCATCGCGAGCAGCACGAGGTCCGCCTTCATCTCGAACTCGGAGCCCGGCACTTCCTGCATCTTGCCGTCCTTCCACTCGACGCGCACTGCGATCAGCTTCTCGACCTTGCCGTTCTTGCCTTCGAGGCGCTTCGTCGCGACCGCCCAGTCACGCTCGCAGCCTTCCTCGTGCGACGACGACGTGCGCAGCTTGATCGGCCAGTACGGCCACACGAGCGGCTTGTTCTCCTCTTCCGGCGGCTGCGGCAGCAGCTCGAACTGCGTGACCTGCTTCGCGCCGTGACGGTTCGACGTGCCGACGCAGTCGGAACCCGTATCGCCGCCGCCGATCACGATCACGTGCTTGCCCTTCGCGAGCAGCTGGTCGACCAGCTTGTCGCCCGCGTTCACGCGGTTCTGCTGCGGCAGGAAGTCCATCGCGTAATGCACGCCCGCGAGTTCGCGGCCCGGCACCGGCAGGTCGCGCGGCGTTTCCGAACCGCCGGCGATCACGACCGCATCGAATTCTTCCTTCAGCGTCTCCGGCGAGATGGTTTCCTTCGCGAGGCTGCCGATCGACTCGGGCAGCGGATCCTTGCCGATGAACACGCTGGTGCGGAACGTCACGCCTTCCGCTTCCATCTGGCGCATGCGGCGGTCGATCAGCCACTTCTCCAGCTTGAAGTCGGGAATCCCGTAACGCAGCAGGCCGCCGACGCGGTCGTTCTTCTCGAACACCGTCACGTCGTGGCCCGCACGCGCGAGCTGCTGCGCGGCGGCGAGGCCCGCGGGGCCCGAACCGACGACCGCGACCTTCTTGCCCGTCTTGTGCTCGGCCGGCAGCGGCTTCACCCAGCCTTCCGCCCAGGCCTTGTCGATGATCGCGTGCTCGATCGACTTGATGCCGACCGGATCGTCGTTGATCCCGAGCGTGCATGCCGACTCGCACGGCGCCGGGCAGATGCGGCCCGTGAATTCCGGGAAGTTGTTGGTCGAGTGCAGGACTTCGATCGCCTGCTGCCAGTCCTGGCGGTAAACGAGATCGTTGAAGTCCGGAATGATGTTGTTGACCGGGCAGCCGTTGTTGCAGAACGGGATGCCGCAATCCATGCAGCGCGCGCCCTGGACCTTCGCGTCCGCGTCGGTCAGTGCCGCGACGAATTCCTTGTAGTGCTTCACGCGCGTGAGCGGTGCTTCGTACGCCTCGTGGCGGCGTTCGAACTCCAGAAAACCGGTTGCCTTGCCCATAAGGTGCTCTTCTGTTCGGTGTATCGGGTGGGGGAGCCGCGCGCGGCAATCATGCGCGCGCGGCCTTCGCTATGTCGTTCGTCGCTCAGGCGGCCAGCACTTCCTTCGCCGCCTTCTTCGCACCGATCTCGCCCAGCGCGCGCTTGTATTCGTGCGGGAACACCTTCACGAACTGGCGGCGCGCCGCGTCCCAGTTTTCCAGCAGCGACTTCGCGCGCGGCGAACCCGTGAACTGGAAATGACGCTCGACGAGCCCCTTGAGCAGCGCTTCGTCCGTCGTGCCCGCATGCCAGAGCGCGCGGTCGACCGTGCGCTCCTGCTCGGCCTGCTGCAGCACCGGCTCGAGCGCGACCATCGCCTTGTTGCACTTCGCCGCGAACGTGCCTTCCGGATCGTAGATGTACGCGAGACCGCCCGACATGCCGGCCGCGAAGTTGCGCCCGGTCTCGCCGAGCACGACGACCGTACCGCCCGTCATGTATTCGCAACCGTGGTCGCCCGTGCCTTCGACGACCGCCGTCGCACCCGAGTTACGCACGCAGAAGCGCTCGCCCGCGACGCCGCGGAAGAACGATTCGCCTTCGATCGCGCCGTACATCACCGTGTTGCCGCAGATGATGTTTTCCTCGGACTTGCCGCGGAAGTCGTTGGTCGGACGGATGATGATCCGGCCGCCCGACAGGCCCTTGCCGACGTAGTCGTTGCCGTCGCCGACCAGGTCGAGCGTCACGCCCTTCGCGAGGAACGCGCCGAAGCTCTGGCCGGCCGTGCCCTTCAGCTGGATGTGCACCGCGTCGTCGGCCAGGCCGTCGTGGCCGTGCTTCTTCGCGATCACGCCCGACAGCATCGCGCCGACCGTCCGGTTCACGTTGCGCACCGGCTGGATGAACGACACATGCTCGCCGTTCTCGATCGCGGCCTTCGCCTTCTCGATCAGCACGTGGTCGAGCGCGCGCTCGAGGCCGTGATCCTGCACGTCGACGTGACGCGGCGCGACGTCCTCGCACTCTTCCGGCTGGTAGAACACGCGCGAGAAGTCGAGGCCCTTCGCCTTCCAGTGCTCGATGCCCTTGCGGGTGTCGAGCAGATCGGCGCGGCCGATCAGGTCGTCGAACTTCGCGACGCCGAGCTGCGCCATGATCTCGCGCACTTCCTCGGCGACGAAGAAGAAGTAGTTCACGACGTGCTCGGGCTGGCCCTTGAACTTCGCACGCAGCACCGGATCCTGCGTCGCGACGCCGACCGGGCACGTGTTCAGGTGGCACTTGCGCATCATGATGCAGCCCTCGACGACGAGCGGTGCCGTCGCGAAGCCGAATTCGTCCGCGCCGAGCAGCGCGCCGATCACGACGTCGCGGCCCGTCTTCATCTGGCCGTCGGCCTGCACGCGGATGCGGCCGCGCAGGCGGTTCAGCACCAGCGTCTGCTGCGTTTCGGCGAGGCCGAGTTCCCACGGCGTGCCCGCGTGCTTGACCGACGACAGCGGCGACGCGCCCGTGCCGCCGTCATGGCCGGCGATCACGACGTGATCGGCCTTCGCCTTCGCGACACCGGCCGCGACCGTGCCGACACCCACTTCCGACACGAGCTTCACGGAGATGCTCGAGCTCGGGTTCACGTTCTTCAGGTCGTGGATCAGCTGCGCCAGATCCTCGATCGAGTAGATGTCGTGGTGCGGCGGCGGCGAGATCAGGCCGACACCCGGCACCGAGTAACGCAGCTTGCCGATGTATTCCGACACCTTGTGACCCGGCAGCTGGCCGCCTTCGCCCGGCTTCGCGCCCTGCGCCATCTTGATCTGGATCTGGTCGGCCGATGCCAGGTACTCGGCGGTGACGCCGAAGCGGCCCGACGCGACCTGCTTGATCTTCGAGCGCAGCGAATCGCCGTCCTTCAGCGGAATGTCGCTGACGATCTCGTCGCCGATCACCGACTTCAGCGTCTCGCCGGCCTTGATCGGAATGCCGCGCAGTTCGTTGCGGTAGCGCTTCTGGTCCTCGCCGCCTTCGCCGGTGTTCGACTTGCCGCCGATCCGGTTCATCGCGACCGCGAGCGTCGCGTGCGCTTCGGTGCTGATCGAACCGAGCGACATCGCGCCCGTCGCGAAGCGCTTGACGATGTCCTTCGCCGATTCGACGTCGTCGATCGGGATCGCCTTGGTCGGCTCGACCTTGAACTCGAACAGGCCACGGAACGTCATGTGACGCTTGGTCTGGTCGTTGATCAGGTGCGCGTATTCCTTGTACGTCTGGTACGAGTTGCTGCGCGTCGCGTGCTGCAGCTTCGCGATCGAATCCGGCGTCCACATGTGGTCTTCGCCACGCACGCGGTACGCGTACTCGCCGCCCGCGTCGAGCATGTCGCGCAGGATCGGGTTGTCGCCGAACGCGTCGCGGTGCAGGCGGATCGCTTCTTCAGCCACTTCGAACAGGCCGATACCACCAACCTTCGACGCGGTGCCCTTGAAGTACTTCTCGACGAGGTCGCTCGACAGGCCGAGCGCTTCGAAGATCTGCGCGCCCGTGTACGACATGTACGTCGAGATGCCCATCTTCGACATCACCTTCTGCAGGCCCTTGCCGACCGCCTTCGTGAAGTTGTAGACGGCCTTCTCCGGCGACAGGTCGCCCGGCAGCCCTTCGGCCATCTTCGCGAGCGTTTCCATCGCGAGGTACGGGTGCACGGCTTCCGCGCCGTAGCCCGCGAGCAGCGCGAAGTGGTGCGTTTCACGTGCGGAGCCCGTCTCGACGACGAGGCCCGTGCTCGTGCGCAGACCTTGCTGGACGAGGTGCGTGTGGATCGCCGACGTGGCGAGCAGCGCCGGAATCGCGACATGCTCGGCGTCCGTCTTGCGGTCCGACACGATCAGCATGTTGTAGCCCGACTTCACCGCGTCGACGGCTTCCGCGCACAGCGACGCGAGGCGTGCCTCGATGCCTTCCTTGCCCCAGGCAACCGGGTAGCAGATGTTCAGTTCGTACGCGCTGAACTTGCCGCCCGTGTACTGGTCGATCGCGCGGATCTTCGCGATGTCCTTGAAGTCGAGCACCGGCTGCGACACTTCGAGACGCATCGGCGGGTTGATGTTGTTCGTGTCGAGCAGGTTCGGCTTCGGGCCGATGAACGACACGAGCGACATGACCATGTTCTCGCGGATCGGGTCGATCGGCGGGTTCGTGACCTGTGCGAACAGCTGCTTGAAGTAGTGATAGAGCGTCTTGTTCTTGTTCGACATCACCGCGAGCGGCGAATCGTTGCCCATCGAACCGACGGCTTCCTCACCCTGCTGCGCCATCGGCGCCATCAGGAACTTCAGGTCTTCCTGCGTGTAGCCGAACGCCTGCTGGCGGTCGAGCAGCGCGGCGCCCTGCGTGCGGCCGGCCGCGACTTCCTCGGCCTTCGGCTCGATCTCGTCGAGCTTGATGCGCACGGCGTCGATCCAGCTCTTGTACGGCTTCGCGTTCGCGAGGTTGTCCTTCAGTTCCTTGTCGTCGATGATGCGGCCGTGTTCCATGTCGATCAGGAACATCTTGCCCGGCTGCAGGCGCCACTTCTTGACGATCTTCGATTCGGGGATCGGCAGCGTGCCGGCTTCCGACGCCATGATGACGAGGTCGTCGTCGGTGACGAGGTAGCGCGCCGGGCGCAGGCCGTTACGGTCGAGCGTCGCGCCGATCTGGCGGCCGTCGGTGAACGCGATCGCGGCCGGGCCGTCCCACGGCTCCATCATCGCGGCATGGTATTCGTAGAACGCGCGGCGGTTCTCGTCCATCAGCGTGTGCTGTTCCCACGCTTCCGGGATCATCATCATCACCGCGTGCACGAGCGGGTAGCCGGCCATCACCAGCAGTTCGAGACAGTTGTCGAACGACGCGGTATCCGACTGGCCCGGGTAGATCAGCGGCCACAGCTTCGGCAGATCGTCGGCGAGCACGTGCGACGCGATCGCGCCGGTACGTGCGTTCAGCCAGTTCACGTTGCCCTTCACGGTGTTGATCTCGCCGTTGTGCGCAATCATCCGGTACGGGTGAGCCAGTTCCCACGCCGGGAACGTGTTGGTCGAGAAGCGCTGGTGCACGAGCGCGAGCGCCGACACGACGCGCGTGTCCTGCAGGTCGCGGTAATACACGCCGACCTGGCCCGCGAGCAGCAGCCCCTTGTAGACGATCGTGCGCGCCGACATCGACGGCACGAAGTATTCCTTGCCGTGCTTGAGCTTGAGCGCCTGGATGCGGTGGCTCGCCGTCTTGCGGATCACGTACAGCTTCCGCTCGAGCGCGTCCGTCACCATGATGTCCTTGCCGCGGCCGATGAAGATCTGGCGGATCAGCGGCTCGCTCGCCTTCACGGTCGGCGAAATCGGCATCGCATGGTCGACCGGCACGTCGCGCCAGCCGAGCACGACCTGGCCCTCTGCCTTCACCGTCCGCTCGAGCTCCTGCTCGCACGCGAGACGCGATGCGTTTTCCTTCGGCAGGAAGATCATGCCGACCCCATATTCGCCGGCCGGCGGCAGCATCACGCCCTGCTTCGCCATTTCCTCGCGATAGAACGCGTCCGGGATCTGGATCAGGATGCCCGCGCCGTCGCCCATCAGCGGATCGGCGCCGACTGCGCCACGGTGATCGAGGTTCTCGAGGATCTTCAGACCCTGCTGAATGATCTCGTGGCTCTTCTTGCCCTTGATGTGAGCGACGAAGCCGACGCCACAGGCGTCGTGTTCGTTTTGCGGGTCATACAGACCTTGTGCGGCGGGCACCGCGGCGAGCGGCTGCTGGTGGTCGTTCATGGGGACACCGTCGTAAAGGGGGCCTGGAGGCCGTTGAACCATTTTCTTGTTGCCGTCGATCCCGCTCCCGACGGGAGACGGCGCGGCCGACAGTGGATGGGCAAGCTTCGCCCGGGCCACCGGAATTCGGAATATACGCGACGAATCAAAGGAATAGCAACAAAAACCGTTTGATCGAACCCCATTTAAATGGATGCCTCGATCTGGTGCCATTTTATTGGGGCCGTATCGTTTTGGTGCAAAAAGAAGCGGCGCCCGCAGCGCCGCCTCCTGAACCGCCGTTCCCGGATTACTGCTGGATCGGCGGCGTGTTTTCACGCACCTTTCTGGGGCGTCCGCGCGGCAGCGGCGACACGCGCCGGTTCGCGGTACGCGCCGCCCACTCGCGATAATTCTCTCCGCCGAGCACCCAGCCCTTCAACGTCGCCTGCTGCAACTGGTCGGCCTGCCGCTCGTCGAGCGGCTGCTCGCACAGCTCCTTGTACGCGCGTTGGCGGTCGAACGGCGTATTGCCGAGCGCCCAGTAGAGCGGATGGTCGGTGATCAGGCTGTCGACGGTGAGCCCGACGTGATGCCGGTAGCTCGACCAGCGATAAGCCTCGGGCGTCGCGACGAGCTGCGCGCGCACCGGGCTCATCTCGACCACGCGGCTCGCGAGCAGGAAATAGCGCTCGCCTTCGATGACCGTCGCACGGTAGCGGCCTTCCCACAGGGTGCCGCGCCGCGAATAGCGCCGGTTGAAATGCGCGACGTAGCGCCGGCCGACAGCCTGCATCGCTTTCGGCAGGCTCGCCTCGTCGCTCGGCGTCACGAGCAGTTGCACCTGGCGCGGCAGCAGCACGTAGGCGTGCACCGACAGGTGATGATCGCGCGCGGCGGCCTTCAGGCAATCGATGAAGAGTTCGTAGTCCTGGTCGTCGACGAACGCGGGTTGCTGATCCAGGCCGCGCAGTATCACGTGCTGCGGCTGGTCGGGAACGTAGAGTCGTGCTAACCGTGCCATGCTGAATGTCCGTTTGAACGCGTTAGGAAATACCCGGGGGTCCGATAGTGCGCACCTGCGTAGAATGCCTGTCCCGACAGGGCGCGGAAGCGTACGGTCGTACTAATCCTAGGGTGAAAACTCTAACTTACGAGCTTGTTTGGTTTTAAACGCAGTCGTCATAATGAGCACGCCTTAGATCGGAGGAGACACAATGAAACGAAAACTGGCCATTACGGGGGCTGCAGCGCTCGCATTCACGTTCGCGGGCGGTACGGCACACGCACAATCCGCAGGTGATTTCTACGTCAGCACCGGCTGGCTGCACCTCGCGCCGCAGGACAGCAGCGATCCGCTGTACCTCTACGGCGTCGGCGGCACGCCCGTCAACCAATCGATTCCCAACACGGGCGCTGGCATCAGCGACGCCGACACGCTCGCACTGGCGACCGGTTACTTCGTGACCGACCATATCGCCACCGAGTTCATTGCCGGCATTCCGCCGAAGTTCGACATCACCGGCAAGGGCCAGTTCGCGAATTTTGGTACGCTCGGCCGCGCATACCAGTGGAGCCCCGCGCTCCTCCTCAAGTACTACTTCAACGACGCCAACGCGAAGTTCCGTCCGTATATCGGCGTCGGCGCGACGTATATCTGGTTTACCGGCGCGAAGATCACGAACAGCGCGTTCGAAAACGGCGCGCTCGGCGGCCCGACCAGCGCACAGACCAGCAACCAGTGGGCGCCCGTGTTCAACGCCGGCTTCACGTACAACTTCACGAAACACTGGTTCGCCGGCTTATCGATGTCGTACATCCCGGTCAGCGTGACCGCGACTTTCACGACGGCCAAGCGGACCCAGGTGGGCACCCTGACCGAAACGTCGAAAGCGCACATCTCGCTGAACCCGATCGTGACTTACCTGAACGTCGGCTACCGCTTCTAAGCGTAGTCGAATATTTGGGGAATGGTTAATCCTGCTGCAATTTGTAGCGGATTTTTCCTGACGTAACGTCTCCACGATGTAAAACGCCCCGGCGGAAATCCCGCCGGGGCGTCGCTTTTTCGCGTCAGGCACGTTCCCGGCACCGATTGCGCCGGCCGCCGTCGCGGCCGTCAGGCGATATCGATGTCGTCCAGTGCCGCGGGGGCGATCAGGTCGATGCGGTCCGTGCAGACCGCATCGACGCCCCAGCGCGCCAGCTCGCGCGCCCGTTCGAGGTCGTTCACCGTGTAAACCAGGATGCGCAACCCGGCCGCCTTGATCGCGCGCACGAGCGATTCGTCGAGCCGCTTGTGGTCTGCATGCAACGAAACGCAGCCGAGCGCGCCGACCACCTGCGCATGCCAGTCGTCCGGCACGGCCTCGTAGAGCATCCCGCGCGGCAGCGCCGGCGCCGTCGCGCGCGCCTGTTGCAGCGCATCGAACGAGAACGACGACAACAGCGGCGGGACCGCGGCATCGTGCCAGTACGTGGCCGCGTCGGCCGCCACGCGCTGCCCGGTCTCGCGCTCGCGCCCCGGGCATGGCTTGATCTCGACATTGGCGGCCAGCCCGTAGGCGAGGCAGCGCGCCGCCGCCGCCTCGAGCGTCGGCATCCGCTCGCCCGCGAAGCGCGCGTCGAGCCACGCGCCCGCGTCGAGCGCGGCCAGCGCGTCATAACGCATGCCCGCCGCCGAGCCATGACCGTTCGACGTGCGGTCGACCGTGTCGTCGTGCAGCAGGAACGTCACGCCGTCGGCCGACAGCTTCGCGTCGAACTCGACCATCCGGTGGCCACGGCGCGCGCCTTCGTCGAGCGCGGCAAGCGTGTTCTCCGGTGCGAGCGTGCCGCCGCCGCGATGGGTGACGACGCGCGGATACGGCCAGTCGGTACGGGTTGTCATCGTCGGTCTCTCGGCAGGTGCAGCAGGTTCAGGCGGCACGCTTGCCGCTCTCGGGATCGAAGAAGTGCAGCCGGTGCGCCGGCAGCGCGGCCGCCAGCGCCGTGCCGCGCGCGGGGCGGTCTGCGTGCGGCAGGCGCACCGCAACGTCGTGATTGCCCCAGCGGCCGTGCGCGAGATTGTCCGCGCCGAGCAGCTCGCACGAATCGACCGGCAGCGTCGCCTGCGCGACGCCCGGCTGCGGCGTCATGTGTTCGGGACGCACGCCGAGCACCCAGTCGCGCCCGGTGGCGATCGCGGCACCGATGCCGGGCGCGCCGGCAACCGGCAGCGCGGGGCCGCCGCCTGCAACCGCAAACGTCGCGCCGTCGTCCGACAGCCGGCCGTGCATCAGGTTCATCGCGGGCGAGCCAATGAAGCCCGCGACGAACACCGTCGCCGGCTTCTCGTACACGTCGACCGGCGCGCCGATCTGCTCCGCGTAGCCGCGGTTCATCACGATCACGCGCTGCGCGAGCGTCATCGCCTCGATCTGGTCGTGCGTCACGTAGACGCTCGTCGTCGCAAGCCGCGCATGCAGCCGCTGGATCTCGAGCCGCATCTGCACGCGCAATTTCGCGTCGAGGTTCGACAGCGGCTCGTCGAACAGGAACACCGACGGCTCGCGCACGATCGCGCGCCCCATCGCGACGCGCTGCCGCTGGCCGCCCGACAGCTCGCGCGGCCGCCGTGCGAGCAGCGGTTCGAGCTCGAGGATCTTCGCGGCCGCGGCCACCCGCGAGTCGATCGTCGCGCGCTCGATCCCGCGGATCTTCAGCCCGTAGCCCATGTTCTGCGCGACCGTCATGTGCGGATACAGCGCATAGTTCTGGAACACCATCGCGATGTCGCGATCCTTCGGCTCCAGCGCGTTGACCACGCGCTCGCCGATCGCGATCTCGCCATCCGTCACCGTCTCGAGCCCCGCGATCATCCGCAGCAACGTCGACTTGCCGCAGCCCGACGGGCCGACCAGCACGATGAATTCGCCGTCGGCGATCTCCACGTCGATGCCGTGCAGCACGTGCTGCTTGCCGTCGTAGGATTTCCTGACGCCCTTCAAGCTCAACGCAGCCATACCTGGTCCTTCTCCCGGTTACCGTCCGTTGTTTATTTCTCGGAATCGACGAGGCCGCGCACGAACCAGCGCTGCATCGCCAGCACGACGACGAGCGGTGGAATCATCCCCAGCAGCGTCGCCGCCATCACGTATTGCCATTCGGTCGCGGCGTCGCCGCTCGCGATCATCGTCTTGATGCCCACCACCGCCGTCGACAGCGATGCCTCCGTCGTGATCAGGATCGGCCACAGATACTGGTTCCAGCCGTAGATGAACGTGATCACGAACAGCGCAGCGATACTCGTCTTCGACAGCGGCAGCACGACGTCCCAGAAGAACCGCAGCGGCCCCGCGCCGTCGATGCGCGCGGCATCCATCAGCTCGTCGGGCAGCGTCATGAAGAACTGGCGGAACAGGAACGTCGCGGTCGCCGACGCGATCAGCGGCAGCGTGAGCCCCGCATAGGTGTTCGTCAGGTGCAGCGTCGACACGACCTGCACGGTCGGGAAGATCCGCACCTCGACCGGCAGCATCAGCGTGACGAAGATCAGCCAGAACGCCGTGTTGCGGAACGGGAAGCGGAAATACACGATCGCGTACGCGGACAGGATCGACACCGCGATCTTGCCCACCGCGATGCCGAGCGCCATCGCGAAGCTGTTCACGAGCAGGCGGCCGAACGGCGCCGTCGTGCCGCCGCTGCCGTGCCCCCAGATATACGCGACGTTCTCGAACAGGTGCGTGCTCGGTATCAGCGACAGCGGCACCGTGAACACTTCCTGCGCGTTCATCGTCGCCGCGCAGAACGCGACGTAGACGGGAAACACGATCAGCACGACACCCGCGATCAGCACAGCGTGGCAGAACAGGTCGAAGCCCTTGCGATTCTCGATCATGCGTATTGCACCCTGCGTTCGACGAAGCGGAACTGGATCACCGTGAGCCCGACGACGATGATCATCAGCACGACCGACTGCGCGCCCGAGCTGCCGATGTCGAGCCCCTGGAAGCCCTCCGCGAAGATCTTGTAGATCAGTGTCTTGGTGCTCTGCGCCGGGCCGCCGCCGGTGGCCGCGTCGATCACCGGGAAGGTGTCGAAGAAGGCGTACACGAGGTTCACGACCAGCAGGAAGAAACTGGTGGGCGACAGCAGCGGCAGCACGATGTTGAAGAAGCGCCGCACCGGCCCGGCGCCGTCGATCGCCGCCGCCTCGATCAGCGAACGCGGGATCGCCTGCAGGCCCGCGTAGAAGAACAGGAAGTTGTAGCTCACCTGCTTCCACACCGACGCGAGCACGACCAGGAACATCGCCTGGCCGCCGTTCAGCGCGTGGTTCCACACGATGCCGCTCTTCGCGAGCGCATAGGTGATCAGGCCGATGCTCGGATTGAACAGGAACGCCCACAGCACGGCGGCGATCGTCGGCGCGACCGCATACGGCCAGATCAGCAGCGTGCGGTACACGCGCGCACCACGGATCACGCGGTCGGCGCACGCGGCGAGCAGCAGCGATACGACGAGCCCGCTCACCGTGACGAGCGAGCTGAACACGAGCGTCGTGCGGAACGAATCGAGATACAGCGGATCGGCGAACAGATGCGTGAAGTTCGCGAGGCCGACGAATTCGCTCGACGTGCCGAACGCGTCCTGCATCTGCGTCGACTGCCACAGCGCGACGCCGGCCGGCCACAGGAAGAACACGGCGGTGATCGCGAGCTGCGGTGCGATCAGCAGGTACGGCAACAGGCTCGTGCCGAAACGGGAACGGGATTGCATCGCGGAGATCCGGTCAGGCGCAACGGAAAGGGGGCGTGCCGCCGTCCGGCGCGCGCATCCGTACAGGATGCGATGCGGCCGGCGACACGGTGCGATGCGGGCTCAGCCGCCCGACTTCTCGAAGCGGCGCAGCAGTTCGTCGCCGCGCGAAGCTGCGGAA
This sequence comes from Burkholderia sp. Ac-20349, assembly GCF_017104865.1. Lineage (NCBI taxonomy): Bacteria > Pseudomonadati > Pseudomonadota > Betaproteobacteria > Burkholderiales > Burkholderiaceae > Burkholderia > Burkholderia sp. Ac-20349. The sequence goes on along the minus strand of NZ_JAAGPM010000043.1, from coordinate 37,583 downwards.
TCGAGCGCATCCTTCGGCGACTTCTTCTGCGCCCAGACCTGCTCGAATTCCTCGTCGACCACCGTGCGGATCTGCGGCATGTTGCCGAGGCGCAGCCCCTTCGTGTACGGCAGCGGCGGCTTGTTCAGCATCTGCTTGATCGCGGTTTCGGCGCTCGGGTTCTTCGCGTAGAAGCCCTGCTGGCGCGTCAGGTCGTACGCGGCCGTGGTGACCGGCAGGTAGCCCGTGTCCTGATGCCACTTCGCGGCGACGGCCGGCGAGGCCAGGTACGCGAGGAATTTCGCGACGCCCTTGTAGGTCGCCGGATCCTTGCCGGCCAGCACCCACAGGCTCGCGCCGCCGATGATCGCGTTCTGCGGTGCGCCCTTCACGTTCGCGTCGTACGGCATCATGCCCGTGCCGTAGCTGAACTTCGCGAACTTCTGCACGTTCGCGAGCGCGCCCGACGACGTCGTCATGATCCCGCAGTCGCCGCTGTAGAACTTCGCCGACGCTTCATCCTTGCGGCCCGCGTACGTGAACGTGCCGTCCTTCGCCATCTGCTGCAGGAACGCGACGTGCGCGATCTGCTGCGGCTTGTTGAATTCGAGCACCGCGTCGTTACCGTCAAAGCCGTTGTTGCGGCTCGCGAACGGCAGCCCGTGCCATGCGCTGTAGTTCTCGAGCTGGATCCAGCCTTGCCAGCCGGTCGTGAAGCCGCACGCCATCCCCGACTTGCGCAGCTTCTCGGCATCGGTCTGCACGTCGGCCCACGTCTTCGGCGGCTGGTTCGGATCGAGCCCGGCCTTCTTGAACGCGTCCTTGTTGTAGTACAGCACCGGCGTCGAACTGTTGAACGGCATCGACACGAGATGGCCCGTCTTCGCGTCGCTGTAGTAGCTCGCGATGGTCGGCACGAACGCCTTTTCGTCGAGCGGCACGCCGGCCTGCTTGAACACGTCGTAGACGGGCACGACGGCCTTCTTCGCCTGCATCATCGTGGCCGTGCCGACTTCATAGACCTGGAGGATCGCCGGCGCGTTGCCGCTGCGATAGGCGGCGATGCCGGCCGCGAGCGCCTGGTCGTAGGTGCCCTTGAAGACCGGCACGATCTTGTAGTCGCTCTGCGACGCGTTGAACTGGTCGGCGATCGCGTTGACCCGCTCGCCGAGCGCGGCCTCCATCGCGTGCCAGAACTGGATCTCCGTCGCGGCGAACGCCACGTGCTGCGCGCCGAACATCAGCGCGCCGCCGAGCGCGATCGAACGAACCATGGTCCCCGCAGGCTTCTTCTTCATCGATCTCTCTCCTATGAAAACGTTACCAACAGCGTGTGCAACATTCCCATCGCCATTGAACCGGCGAAGTCTAGTGATCGTTTGTGACAGTCAGTTGTCGCTGATGACGAACAGGCGCTGGTACTCCTTCAGCGCGAAGCGGTCGGTCATGCCGGCGATGTAGTGCGCGACGAGACGCGGCTGCTGCGCGGCATCGTCGGACTGGTATGGCGGCGGCAGCAGGCGCGGATCGTCGATGAACGCATCGAACAACCCGGTGACGACGCGTTGCGCCTTGCTCGCCATGCGCATCACCTTGTAGTGGCGATAGAGGTTCTTGAAGAGGAAGCGCTTGAGGGCGGCCGCCTGGGCGGCGACCGTTTCGCTGTGCGACACGAGCGGCGGCGCGGCGCGCACGTCGTCGAGCGACGCGGGCGCGACGCGCGCGAGGTTGCGCGTCGTCTCGTCGATCAGGTCGACGATCAGCGTGTTGATGATGCGGCGCACCGTCTCGTGCACGAGACGGCGGCCTTCGAGGTGCGGAAATTCGGCGAGCGCCGCCTCGTAGTGGCGCTGCCACAGCTCGACTTCCGCGAGCTGTTCGATCGTGATCAGGCCGGAACGCAGGCCGTCGTCGACGTCGTGGTTGTTGTAGGCGATCTCGTCCGCGATGTTGGCAAGCTGCGCTTCGAGCGACGGCTGGCGGCCCTGCAGGAAGCGCTCGCCGAGCGCGCCGAGCTTGCGCGCATTCTCGCGCGAGCAGTGCTTCAGAATGCCTTCGCGCGTCTCGAAGCACAGGTTCAGCCCGTTGAACGCGCCGTAATGCTCCTCGAGCTCGTCGACGACCGCCAGGCTCTGCAGGTTGTGCTCGAAGCCGCCGTGCTCGCGCATGCAGGCATTCAGCGCGTCCTGCCCTGCATGGCCGAACGGCGTGTGGCCGAGGTCGTGCGCTAGCGAGATGGCCTCGACGAGATCCTCGTTCAGGCGCAGGTTGCGCGCGACCGAGCGTGCGATCTGCGCGACTTCGAGGCTGTGCGTGAGGCGTGTGCGGAACAGGTCGCCTTCGTGATTGACGAAGACTTGCGTCTTGTATTCGAGCCGGCGAAATGCGGTCGAATGAACGATGCGGTCGCGATCGCGCTGGAATTCGGTGCGCGCCGCCGGCGGTGTTTCCGGATGGCGACGGCCGCGCGACTGCGATGCGTGAGCGGCATACGGAGCGAGATGGGCTTCCAGCGCCGCCAGTGTCGGCGGCTCGGCCACCGGCGCAGTGGATGCGCTACCGGCTTCGTGCAGTGTGCTGCTGGATGTCTCGCTCACGTCTCCTCCATGTCAGGGGCGCCGGGGCATCCGGGCCGCCGTTAGCGGGTCGTCTGTGCCAGTGTAGCGAACACGGCTTCGTCCGGCGCCTGCGTGATCAGCGTATCGCCGAATCGCTTCAGCAGGATGAACTTGATCGCGCCGGCCTCGGCCTTCTTGTCGACGCGCATCAGGTCCATGTAGCGCGCGTCGCCGAGCGCGGGCCCGCGGGTCGGCAGGTGCGCGGCCGCGATCGCCGCATCGAGGCGCTGCCGCGACGCTTCGTCGAGCAGGCCGAGCCGCACCGACAGGTCGCCCGCCATTACCATCCCGCAGCCGACCGCCTCGCCGTGCAGCCATTCGCCGTAGCCGAGCCCGGCCTCGATCGCGTGACCGAACGTGTGGCCGAAGTTCAGGATCGCGCGCAGGCCGCCTTCGCGCTCGTCGGCCGCCACCACGCTCGCCTTGATCTCGCACGAGCGCTTCACCGCGTGTGCGAGCGCAGCCGGGTCGCGACGGTTCAGCGCGTCGACGTTCGCCTCGATCCAGTCGAAGAATTCCGCGTCGGCGATCGCGCCGGTCTTGATGACCTCGGCGACGCCGGCCGCCAGCTCGCGGTCGGGCAGGGTCGTCAGCGCGCCGATGTCCGCGATCACGGCCTGCGGCTGGTAGAACGCGCCGATCATGTTCTTGCCGAGCGGGTGGTTGATGCCCGTCTTGCCGCCGACCGACGAATCGACCTGCGACAGCAGCGTCGTCGGCACCTGGATGAACGGCACGCCGCGCATGTAGCACGCAGCGGCAAAGCCCGTCATGTCACCGATCACGCCGCCGCCGAGCGCGACGAGCGTCGTCTTGCGGTCCGCGCGGTCGGTCAGCAGGCCGTCGAAGATCAGGTTCAGCGTTTCCCAGTTCTTGTACGCCTCGCCGTCCGGCAGCACGACCGTCGACACGCGCTTGCCGAGCGGTGCAAGCGCCGCGCGCAGTGCATCGCCGTAGAGCGGATCGACCGTCGTGTTCGTGACGATCGTGACGGACGAACCCTTGATGTGCGGGGCGAACAGCTCGGCGCGGCCGATCAGGCCGGCGCCAATGTGAATCGGATAGGCGCGGTCGCCCAGATCGACGTTGACAGTAATCATGCTTGTAGCGGCTTGGCGATGACGCCGGCCAGTTCGAGTTGCATCAGCACCATGTTGACGAGACCGTTGACCGACGGACGGCCGGTCTCGATGACGAAATCCGCGCATTCGCGGTACAGCGGGTCGCGCACTTCGTACAGCGCTTCGAGACGCCCCTTCGGATCTTCGGTCTGCAGCAGCGGGCGGTTCTTGTCCTTGCGCGTGCGCAGCCACAGATCGTGCGGATTGGCGCGCAGGTAGACGACGATGCCGCTGTTTTTCAGGTAGTCGCGATTTTCCGGGCGCAGCACCGCGCCGCCGCCCGTCGCGAGCACGATGTTCTCGCGCTGCGTGAGCTCGGCGATCACCTGCGTTTCGCGATCGCGAAACCCGGCCTCGCCCTCCATCTCGAAGATCACCGGAATGCGCGCGCCCGTGCGGGCCTCGATTTCGTGGTCGGAGTCGAAGAACGTCCTGTCGAGACGACGCGCGACCGCACGGCCCACGGTGGTCTTACCCGCTCCCATAAGGCCGACGAAAAATACGTTTGCATGTGGGTCCCGCGCTTGCAACGGCTTCCTCTGCTTCAATCTTGCTGGTGTGTGGCGCAGCTTACTGGCAAAGCGGCTGCCTTGTCGAGCCTGCGCCGGCGGCTTCCGGCCCTGTTTTTCCGACATCCGCGCTGCCCGCGCCGCGCGCATCGCAGCGCGCATCGACGACGGTCGGCGTGATGAAGACGACCAGTTCGTTGCGCTGGTCGCGCTGCGCGCGGTGCCGGAAAAGTGCGCCCAGAAACGGTATTTTGCCCAAGAGCGGCACGCGCGTCACATCGTTCCGATTCAGTTGCTCATAGATCCCGCCGATCGCGACCGTCCCGCCGTTCTCGACCTCGACGCGCGTCTGGACATGCTTCGTGTGAATCGCCGGGCCGGCCGCCGTCGGCTCGCCGACGCTGTCCTTCGTCACGTCCAGGTCGAGCACCACGCGCCCGTCCGGCGTGATCTGCGGCTCGACCTCGAGCTTGAGCGTCGCCCGGCGGAACTGCACGCCGCTCACGCCGTTGCCGACCTTCGCCTGGTACGGCAGCTCCGCCCCCTGTTCGACGATGGCCTTGACGCGATCGGCGGTCACCACGCGCGGCCGCGAAACGATCTGACCCCGCCCCTGCGCCTCGAGCGCGCTCAGTTCGACGTCGAGCACGCGGCTGAGCGGCGCGGCGAACAACGTGAAGCCCGCGGTTGCCGCTTCGAAGCCGCTGAGCGGCCGCGCAGCAAGGTCGAGCGCGTTGCGCGCGCCGGCCGTGAACGTGGCGCTCTCGCCCGATGGCGGCCTCTCCTGCGCCCGCAGCGCAACGCGAGCGCCGAGGTTGCGCGAAAAACCCTGCTCGCCCTCGACGATGCGGGCCTCGATCCGGACCTGCCGCGACGGCCGGTCGATCGCATCGATCAGGCTCGCGATCTGGTCGAGACGCAGCGCGAGATCGGTGACGAACAGCAGGTTCGTACGCGGATCGGCCGCCGCGGCGCCACGCTTCGACAGCAGGCGCTGGCCCGTCGCGCCGGCCAGCAGCCGTTGCACGTCCTGCGCGCGCGGGTAGTGCAGCGCGAACGTACGGCTCGCGAGCGGCTCCAGATCGGCGGCCCGCGCGTGCATTTCGAAGCGCTCGCGTTCGCGCGCGGCCAGCTCGGCCGCCGGCGTGACCCATATCACGTTGCCTCGCCGGGACATCGCGAGCCCGTGCGTGTCCAGCAGCGTGTCGAAGGCATCGCGCCAGCGCACATTGTTCAGACGTAACGTGACGGTGCCGCGCACCTGTTCACCGACGACGATATTGAGCCCGGTGAACCGCGCGAACGCGTCGAACGCGGCCGCGAGCCCCGCGCCCTGCAGATTCAGCGAGATCCGCCGCGCGTCGTCTGCATCGCCGGGTTGCCGTGCCGCGGCGTCGCCGATCCGGGCCGGCGGCGCCAACGGGATTGGCGGCCCCTCCAGCCCGGTTGCCGGAGTGGCGGCCTCCACCTGAAGCGCCGCGCGAGCCGCCTGATCGAACGGCCGCGGGCCGGCCTCCGCCGATACGGTGCTGTCCGCACCGTCCACCGTACCTTGGGGCAGCGGCAGGCCAGGCACCGGCATGTCCACCGATGCAGCGGCAGGCCAGACGGCCGGCAGCGGCGGCAACGAGGCGCTTGCGCCGGCCGCCGTCAAGCCGGCACAGACGGCGAGGGCCCGACATCCATGCTTCATCATGGCCGCCTCCCGTCGTCCAGGGTGACGCGGTACGCGCCGTCCGCCGTCGCGAGCGTCACGGCGACCGGATCGACTCGCACCACCCGCGCGGCCCCGAGGGCTTCGCCGGGCACCACGGCCGCGAACGCGCCGTCACCGTCGTCGAACAGCGCGAGTCCGGCGCGCCCGTCGCGAATCGTGCCGGCCAGGCGGGCAGCCGCCCCCTCCGCGTCAGACGTGCCGGTGACGCCGAACGGATCGGCGCCAGGTGCGTCAGCCAGAACCGGCACCTCCCCAGCCGTAGACGTCGCCGCCGGTAACCCCGGAAACACGTCGACAGACATTTCCACGCGCGCCGCCGCCTTTCCCCGTTCGACACGCAGCGCGGTCGGCACCGCCAGCACCGGGAAACGCGCCAGCCCGCCGACCATCTGCAGCAGCGCGCGAAAGCCGCCATCCGCGACGATGCGCACCGTGCGCCGGCCGTCCTGCGCGGCACCATCGGCACGCAGCGGTTCGATCGATACGTCGTGCATCCCGCTCGACGCGGCGCGATCTGCCAGTTCCAGCATCAACGCAGCCCATTCCGGCTCGCGCGACAAGCGATCGCCGTGTGCCGCCGCCGGATACACGTCCCGTTGCCGTACAGCGGCTGCCAGGACACGCTGCGCGTCGGCCTCACGCATCTGCGCCGCTGCCAGCAATGCGCGGCCGTGCGCAAGCCCGCTCCAGTCAGCGGCATTCGCCAGATGAATGCCGCCCGCCAGCACGGCCGCGAACGCGACCACGCAGCCTGCGATGTGCGTAGCCGCCGGCGACACGCGCCGCATGCCGCCGAGCCACCTGCCGCCGTGCAGTGCGGGCCGATGCACGAGCGCCGTCATGCGCCACCTCCCGACGCTTTCCGGGACGGCAGCGCGTCGTGCCAGCGCAACTGGACCGAGAACCGGAACGGCATCCCGCCCGTCGCGACCGGCGCATCCGCAGCAGGCTTCAACGCATCGATATCGACCCGCCAGCCACGCTGCTCGCGCGCCATCGCCGCGAGCCATCGCGCCGCCGCCGGGTAGCTCGCGGCACGCGCATCGAGCACGGCACCGGCCGACGTCGTGCGCAGCGCGTCGAGCCGGACGGTGCCGTCGCCCACCTGTGCGAGTGTGGCCAGCAGCCCCGCGACGTGCCGGTAAGGCTCGGCAAGCTCAGCCGCCTGCGCGTCGCGCTGCGCGGCAACAGCCGCTGCGTTGGCGGCGCGCGTCGCAGCACCCACCTGCGGCTGCAACTGCCGCAGCCGCGCCTCCACGCTTGCGCGCTCGGCATCCACCCGCCACCGCGCCCCGGTAGCGGCGCCCGTCCACAGGCCGGCGCCAAGCACGCCGAACAGAATCGCCATGCCGCACTGCGCGGCCCGACGACGCCGCAACGCCTGCGCCAGCCGCTCGCGATACGGCAGCAGGTTGAAGCCGCCCTGCTCCGCGCGATAGACCGTCACTCCCACACCCCGCGCAATGCCAGCCCGAATGCGACAGCCAGCGCCGGACCGCCCGGCATGCCGGCGGGCAGGCATGGCTGCCCGCTCCAGCCCGTACAGTCGAACGACATCGCAACCGCGCCGAGCACGTCGCCAATCTCGGCGACGGACGTATCGAAGCGGGCGATACACCGCTCGTCCCCGGCCACGAGTACGCAATGCACGGCCCCGAGCGCGCGCCGGCGCAATGCATCGGAAAACGCCCCCGGCACGGCGCCGGACAGCGTCAGCACCGGCACGGCCAACGGGCCGTCGATTCGCCAGCCGTGCATGCCCGAGTCGTGGAACCAGAGCGCCGCGTAGGGGCCCGCCTGCGCGTCGGGTTCGAATTGCGCGGCGTAGCGCAACGCCCGCAGCGCGGCGGCCGACTCGCCGTCGACCACCGTCAGGTCGACACCGGCCTGCGCAGCCACGTCGATCCGGCGCTCGAGCAGCGCCAGCGGGGCCACGGCAACCTCGATCTCGCCCGCCTCCGCGCCGCCATCCTGCCGCCAGTCGAACGCGAGGCTGTCCGGCGCCAGCCCCGAGATGCGTTCGGCCGCCTGCCGCGCGGCGTCCGGGATGTCGTCCCGCCCGGCCAGATCGAGCGTCGCGGTGCGCATCTCGTCATCGTGCAACGCCATCACCCCGCGCGCATCGCACCGCACGTCGGCCGCCGACAGCCTCGACACGGCTGCAGCCAGCGCACGCGCGACCGCCGCCCAGCGCGCATCCTCCGGCCCGCCCGCCAACCCGACCGGCTCCCGCTCGAGCCCCTCGACGCACACCTCCGCGCCCCGTCCGCGCCGGCTCAGCACGACCACCCTCACCTCGTCCGAACCGACGTCGATTCCCGTCGACCGGTGCCCGCCCCGCGCAAACCGCGCTCCCCATCGTCCTGCCATCGCAGCCTCCCGAGATCGTCGCGGCCCACGCCGCGTTTCCGAGACCTGATTCTGCAAAACGGCGCGTGCGGCCGACAGTCGGCCTAACGGCCAGTATCCGCTCGCGACGGCCGTGCGCGGGCTATGCTGGAAGCACGCCAACCCGCAGCTGCGCGGCGGGCGGCCCCCCGCGTCAGGACCGGTCTTACCGGGCAGCTATAATCGCGGGACTGTTTTCCGGTATGCCTATGCAATCCACGACTCCTACGTCCCCGCCTCCTGCCCCGGAGCCGAAGAAGCGGCCCTGGTGGCAAAAAGTCCTGCTCGGATTCGCCACGATGTGCGTGGCGCTCGTCGTGGCCGGCGGCCTCGTGCTCGGCTACGCGCTCGTCGTCGCCTGGCCGAACATGCCGTCGCTCGACGCGCTGACCGACTATCGGCCGAAGGTGCCGCTGCGCATCTATACGTCCGATCACGTGCTGATCGGCGAATTCGGCGAAGAGCGCCGCGACGTCGTCCATTTCAAGGACGTGCCCGCCTCGCTGAAGAACGCGATCCTCGCGATCGAGGACGCGCGCTTCTACGATCACGGCGGCGTCGACCTCACCGGCATCGTCCGCGCCGGTTTCGTCGCGCTGACGAACGGCCATGCGTCGCAGGGCGCGAGCACGATCACGATGCAGGTCGCGCGCAACTTCTTCCTGTCGAGCGAGAAGACCTACATGCGCAAGATCTACGAGATGCTGCTCGCGTACCGGATCGAGCGTGCGCTGACGAAAGATCAGATTCTCGAGGTCTACATGAATCAGATCTATCTCGGCCAGCGCGCGTACGGCTTTGCAAGCGCCGCGCGGGTCTACTTCGGCAAGGACCTGAAGGACATCACGCTCGCCGAAGCAGCGATGCTCGCCGGGCTGCCGAAGGCACCGTCCGCGTATAACCCGGTCGTGAACCCGAAGCGCGCAAAGGTGCGCCAGGAATACATCCTGCAACGGATGCTCGAGCTGAACTTCATCACGCGCGAACAGTACGACGAGGCCGTCGCACAGCCCCTCGTCGTCAAGGGTCCGGGCCGCGATTTCAGCGTGCACGCCGAGTACGTCGCGGAAATGGTCCGACAAATGATGTACGCGCAATACCGTGAGGAAACCTACACGCGCGGCTTCAACGTCGTCACGACGATCGACTCCGCGGACCAGCAGGTCGCATACACCGCGCTGCGCAAGGGCATCATGGATTACGAACGCCGGCACGGCTATCGGGGGCCGGAAGGCTTCATCGAGCTGCCGGCCGGTGCCGATGACCGCGAACAGGCGATCGACGATGCGCTGCTCGAACACCCCGACAACGGTGAACTGATTGCCGCGGTCGTCACGGCGGCCACCCCGCGCCAGATCACGGTTGCGTTCATCGACGGCAGCAATGCGACGATCGAAGGCGACAACCTGCGCTTCGCGTCGGGCGCGCTGTCGGCCAATGCGCAGCCGAATCGCCGCATCCGCCCGGGCGCGATCGTCCGCGTCGTGAAGAACGACGCCGGTAAATGGTCGATCACGCAGTTGCCGCAGGTCGAGGGGGCGTTCCTGTCGATCGTCCCGCAGGACGGCGCGATCCGCTCGCTCGTCGGCGGCTTCGACTACAACAAGAACAAGTTCAACCACGTCACGCAGGCGTGGCGACAGCCGGGTTCGTCGTTCAAGCCGTTCATCTATTCGGCGTCGCTCGACAAGGGCCTCGGGCCGGCAACCGTGATCAACGACGGCCCGCTGTATTTCAGCGCCGCCGAAACGGGCGGCCAGCCGTGGGAACCGAAGAACTACGGCGGCGGCTTCGAAGGCCCGATGTCGATGCGCACCGCGCTGCAGCGCTCGCGCAACCTCGTGTCGATCCGGATCCTGAATCACATCGGCACGAAGTACGCGCAGCAGTACATCACGCGCTTCGGCTTCGACGCCGAACGCCATCCGGCCTACCTGCCGATGGCACTCGGCGCGGGCCAGGTCACGCCGCTGCAGATGGCGGGCGCGTACTCGGTCTTCGCGAACGGCGGCTACCGCGTCAATCCGTACCTGATCGCGGAAGTCACCGATCCGAACGGGGCGATCGTCGTGCGCGCGCAGCCGCTCGTCGCCGAGCAGAACGCACCGCGCGCGATCGACGCGCGCAACGCATACGTGATGAACAGCCTGCTGCAGAGCGTCGCGCAGCGCGGCACGGGCGCACGGACCAACGTGCTGAAGCGCACCGACCTCGCGGGCAAGACCGGCACGACGAACGACTCGCACGACGCGTGGTTCGCCGGCTACCAGCACACGCTCGCCGCGATCGCGTGGATCGGCTACGACAACCCGCGCAGCCTCGGCGATCGCGAAACGGGTGGCGGCCTGTCGCTGCCCGTCTGGATCGAATACATGGGCGCCGCGCTGAAGGGCGTGCCCGAGTTCAAGCCGACGGTGCCGGACGGCGTCGAATCGCTCGGCGGCGAGCTGTACTTCACCGAGTTCGCGCCGGGTCACGGCTTCGTGTCGACGGTCGGCGTACCGCAGGCACCGGCCGCGCAGAACGTCGATGCCACCGTGCCGCACGTCGACGAGCAGGAAAAGCAGGACATCATGAACCTGTTCCAGGCGCACTGATCGCCCGCCCGGACATGAAAAAAGCGCCCCCGCGGGGGCGCTTTTTCTTTGGCACGACAGCTCGGGGCGCGGCCCCGGCTTCGGCCCTGGCCGTTACGGCGCGCTGAACGTGATCGCCAGGCCGGCCTGCTGCGTCGCGTATTCGGTGAGCGCCGAGAAAAACTCGGTGCCCGTGCGCGTATCGCGCCATTCGCCGTCGATGAAACGGTAGTGGAAACCGCCCGCCTTCGCGGCGATCCACACTTCCTTCATCGGCGGCTGCAGGTTGACGATGATCTTCGAGCCGTTCTCGAACGTCAGCGTCAGGACGCTGCCGTTGCGCTCCAGATCGATGTCGTGATCGCCGTCGTTGGCGTCGTCGACGGTACGCTCGACGGCCGCCAGTACGGCCTCGGCACGGGTCAGGTATTCGGTATCGGACATGCTAAACTCTATCGGTTCAATTGTTCAGGGACGATCATGCGAGTCGTTTTCCGGATGAGCGCGATTGTAGCGGCTTTGGCGATTCTTGCCGGCTGCGGTCAAAGCGGCGCGCTCTATCTGCCCACCGTGCCTCCGATGCCCAAGCCACTCCAGCAGCAGGACGCACCACCGTCGGACGTGAAGCCGACCGATGAAAACGCGTCGTCCGACAGTGTGCCCGATTCGTCCGGTACGCCGCTCACGCTGTCGCCCGAATTGTCGAGCGGCACATCGGCCAAGCCCGCACCGGCATCGAGCCCGGCCGTCGCAAAGTAACGGCGCGCCGCCTGTACCGCTCGCGAAACAAGGCGATGACTTCCCGGTCATCGCCTTTTGTTTTTCCAGGCTGCGCCGTCACGCGCGCACGCGCCGCCATCCCCATGCAATGACCCGCCAGCCAAGCAGCGCGGCAACGATCGCCGCATAAAGCTTCGGCTGCGCGAGATTGTGCTTGCCGGCCCTCATCCACCAGAAGTGCAGCACGCCGAACAGCGCGATCGCGTAGATCGCGCTGTGCAGCGTCGCCCAGTGGCGGCCGAGCCGGCGCACCATCGCGCGCGGCGAGGTTGCCGCGAGCGGAATCAGCAGCACGAACGCGGCGAAACCGACCGTGATGAACGGGCGTTTGCCGACGTCCTTAAGGATCGCAACGACGTCGAACCACTTGTCGAACCACAGGTAGGTCGTGAAGTGCAGCGTCGCGTAAAAGAACGCGAACAGCCCGATCATCCGGCGAAAACGCAGCAGCGCGGCGAACCCCGTCATGCGCCGCAGCGGCGTGACGGCGAGCGTGATGCACAACAAGACGAGCGTCCAGAGGCCCGTCGAACGCGTGATGAACTCGATCGGATTCGCGCCGAGCCGGTCGGTCAGCCCGAACAGCACGAGACGCGCGAGCGGATAAAGGCCGGCCGCGAAAACCAGCACCTTGGCCGGCGCGAGCCAGCGCGGCGCGGCGGGACGGACCGCACCGCCCCGCGCGGCACGTGCGGCCGAACCGGCGCCGGCTGCGCGCGCGGGTGTCAGCGTCGAAGGAGGCATGTCGTTTCTCACCGTCACGCTCAGAAGTTCTTCTTCAGGTCCATGCCCTGATACATCGACGCGACCAGATCGCCGTAGCCGTTGAACATCAGTGTCTTGCGCTTCGGCGTGAAAAAGCCGTCCTCGCCGATGCGCCGCTCGGTCGCCTGGCTCCAGCGCGGATGATCGACGTTCGGGTTCACGTTCGAATAAAAGCCGTACTCGTTCGCCGCATACGTATTCCAGCTCGTCTTCGGCTGCTTGTCGACGAAGCGGATCTTCACGAGCGACTTCGCGCTCTTGAAGCCGTACTTCCACGGCACGACGATCCGCACCGGCGCGCCGTTCTGATTCGGCAGCACCTGCCCGTAGACGCCCATCGTCAGCAGCGTCAGCGGATTCATCGCCTCGTCCATCCGCAGCCCTTCCGAGTACGGCCAGTCGAGCACGGGCGTCGAGAGGCCGGGCATCTGCGACGGATCGGCCAGCGTGATGAACTGCACGTATTTCGCGTTGCCGGTCGGCTGCACGCGCTTGATCAGCTCGGACAGCGGCACGCCGATCCACGGGATCACCATCGACCAACCCTCGACGCAGCGCAACCGGTACACGCGCTCCTCGAGCGGCGCGAGCTTCAGCAGTTCGTCGAGATCGAACACCTTCGGATGCAGCACCTCGCCTTCGACGCTCACGCGCCACGGGCGCGGCCGCAACGTGCCGGCGTTCTGCGCGGGGTCACTCTTGTCGGTGCCGAATTCGTAGAAGTTGTTGTAGGACGTGATGTCCTTGAACGGCGTCACCTTGTCGGCCGCGACGAACTTCGGATTCGTCTTCGCCGCGAGCTTCGCGGCCCGCGCATCGGGCGACGCATAGGCGGCCCATGCTGCGCCGCTGCCGCCGAGCAGCCCGCCCGCCGCCGCGAGGCCGGCCGCCTGCAACACGCGCCGCCGGTTCTCGAAGACCGCACGCGGCGTGATTTCGCCGGGCGCAATATCGCCGCCGGTCAGTACGTTCCGCAAAGGGCGTTTGATCCACATCGTGCTGCTCCTCCTGCATGCGCCGCGCGCAGCTTCATGAGCGTTCGACCCGACCCGTCTTGCGCCGTTCGACGCCCGGACCGCCCGCCCGTTACAAAAGAAAACCGCCGGGCACACGGTGCACCGGCGGTCTCATAGTCGGACGAACAGCGGAAATCTTACAGCTTGCCGTAGCTGTGCAGCCCGGACAGGAACATGTTGACGCCGAGGAACGCGAAGGTCGTCACGAGCAGGCCCGTGAGCGCCCACCATGCGGCCACCGAGCCGCGCAGGCCCTTCATCAGGCGCATGTGCAGCCACGCCGCGTAGTTGAGCCATACGATCAGCGCCCAGGTTTCCTTCGGGTCCCAGCTCCAGTAGCCGCCCCAGGCTTCAGCGGCCCACAGTGCGCCGAGAATCGTCGCGATCGTGAAGAACGCGAAACCGACCGCGATCGACTTGTACATCACGTCGTCGAGCACTTCGAGCGTCGGCAGGCGATCCGCGAGCACGCCGCGCTCCTTCATCAGGTACGCGACCGACACCATCGCCGACAGCGCGAAGCTGCCATAGCCGATGAAGTTCGCCGGCACGTGGATCTTCATCCACCAGCTCTGCAGCGCCGGCACGAGCGGCTGGATCTGCTGCGCATCGCGCGCGACCGAGTACCACATCAGGAAGCCGACGGCCGCGCTGATCACCAGCAGCACGAACGCGCCGAGCGCGCGCGTGCCGTAATGGCCTTCGTAATACAGGTAGAGCAGCGCGGTGATCAGGCTGAACAGCACGAACACTTCATACAGGTTCGACACCGGAATGTGCCCGACGTCCGCACCGATCAGGTAGGACTCGTACCAGCGCACCATCAGGCCGGTGAAGCCCATCAGCACGGCGACCCACGTGAGCTTCTGGCCGATCGCGGAGCCCGACTCCGAGCGCGCGAGCAGCCCGATCCAGTAGAAGATCGTCGCGAGCACGAACAGCGCGCTCATCCACAGGATGGCCGACTGGCTCGACAGGAAGTACTTGAGGAAGAACGCCGAATCGGCGCGCGCGAGATCGCCCTGGTAGATCTGGATCGACAGAAGCGCCAGCACGGTGATCGACGCCATCATCAGCCGCGCGGGCTTCCAGCGCCAGCCGAGCGTGATGAGCGCCGGCACGGTGCCGATCATCACGGCCTTGTCGTAGTAATTCATGTGCTCGTTGTAGTGCACGAGCGCATAGCCCGCGCCCACCACGAGCGCCAGCGCGAACAGCCAGTCGAGCAACGACAGGCGCGCGAGGAACGGACGGTCGTCGAACAGCGGCGCCACAACTGGAGCCTGGGCCGACGCCCGATGGGAAGAGGAAACTTGCGTGAGATCCATGATGTTACCGGGTGGAATTCTCGGAATCGGAACCGCCGCCGGCAGGCGGACGGGCCGTCGATGCCGCACGGGCCGGCGCGGCGTCGCGAGGTGCGGCGTGCAGGGCGGCACCGGCCGCGTCGCGCGTCTGCACGAATTCTTTCTCGAAATCGAAGGTCTTGCGGGCCGTGGACATTGCCATCACCACATCGACGCCCGAACCGGCGTCCTTCAACCAGAACCAGAGGCGCCGCTCGCGCACGTAGAACATCGAGAAGATGCCGGCGACCAGCAGCAGGCTGCCAAGATACACCAGATTCTTGCCGGGTGCGCGCGTCAACTGAAATACCGAAGCTTGCACCTGCTTGAATGAGTCAAGCTGCAAATAGACCGGCGATCCATACAAAAAGCTGTCAGATAGCGCATTGATCGCGTTCTGCACGAAGCGGATCGTGTCGGTGCCCTGCTGCGCCGCCGGCTCGCCGGCACGCTCGCGCGCGATCTGCCAGACCTCCCACATCGAGCCTTCGAGCATCCGCAGCAGCAGGCTCGCGGCCTTCTCCTGCTCGGCCTTGGGCACCGAGCGGTCGATGAACGTCGCCACCGCCTGGAAGCCGCCGATCGGCTGGCCGTCGGCGCCGCGGCCGACGCTGTCGTCACTCGCCGCAAACAGGGTCAGCACCTTCGATGCGCTGTCCTGCAGGCGGCTGCGCAGCGATGCGTCGGTGCCCGGCAGCGAACGCTGCGCGAAGCGCGCGGCGGCTTCGGCGCGCACGGTCGGATCCTCGAGCGCGGCGCGCAGGCGCATCCATTCGCCGATCGAATCCTGGCTGTCGGCCGGAATCCGCATGTAGCGGAACGGGTCGTTCGGGCTCGCGCGCACGCCGGCGAGGAACACGCGCACGCCGTTCATGTCGACGGGCAGCATGTAGTTGTTGAACTCGCGCGCCTGGCCGTCCTTGCCGCGGATCTTGTATTGCACGGACGGGCCGATGTTGTGGAGCTGCGTCGGCTTCGACGTCTTCGCGCCGGAGCCGAGCCGTTCGTCGAACGCTTCCTTCAGCGAGCTCGTCGTCGCCACGCCGCGCACGTCCGGCTTGCCGTTCGCGTCGGCCATGTTCTCGACGTTGATCGCGCGGAAATCGGAGAACTCGATCGTGTCGCCATCGTTGCCCGGCATCTGCAGCGGCGCCGAACTGCCGATCGTGCCCTGCACGGGGAAGGTCTTCGCGTTGCCGCCCGTCATCGGGTAGGCCGTCATCTGCATCTGCGAGCCGCCGTCCTGGAAGCTCGACTGGTAGATCGACACGCCCTTGTACGTGAACGGCTTGTTGACCTCGACGCGCGCCGGGATCTTCTGGCCGGTCTCGCGATCGATCACGACGATGTCGCTCGCGAACAGCTTCGGCATGCCCGTCGTGTAGTAATCGACGATGAACTTGTTGAGCTGGATCGAGAACGGCAGATCCTGGATCAGCGAGCCGCTCGGCTGGTTCAGGATCGCGGTCGACACGAACTGGCCCTCGGGCACCCACGCGTAGCCGCGGAACGTCGGGTTCGACGCGGACAGGCGATGATCCGGCGAGATCTCGCTGATCGTCGCGCTCGTGTTGACCGGGCTCTTGCCGAACATCCACATCTGGAATTTGATCGGCAGGTTGCTGTCGAGCAGGCCGCCGATACAGATCACGACGATCGCGAGGTGAGCGGAGATGTAGCCCCACTTGGTCATCGCGCCGCGCTTCGCGGAGATCAGCGTCGCGCCGTCGTTTTCACGCACGACGTGCTTGTAGCCGGCCTTGGTGACGAACGTGGCGAGCGTCGCCGCGACGGTCGCGCGCGTGCCGGACGCCGTGTACTCGGCCTTGTGGTGGAACGCACGCAGGCTGCCTTCGCGAACCTTGTCCTTCCAGCTCTTCGCATCGGCGAGCATCTTCGGCGCGTTGCGGATCACGCACAGCGAGATCGACACGACGAGGAAGATCAGGATCAGCATGAACCACCACGCGCTGTACACGTTGTACAGGCCGAGCGAGCGGAAAATGTCCGCCCAGAACGGCCCGAACTGGTTCACATAGTTCGGATACGGATCGTCCTGGGTCAGGACCGTGCCGATGATGCTCGCAATCGACAGCACCACCAGCAGCGCGATCGCGAAGCGCATCGAGCTCAGCAGCTCGACCGCGCGCTTGGACGCACCCTGACCCGACTTCGACTGCAACCCCGACGTGGTAACGCTCATTCAAACTCCGACTCAGGGGAAACAGCCCCCAACGCTCACTTTGTTCGCTTGGGGAGCGCAGCCCCCCATCTCCGGCAAGCCGCTCCATCCTGGCTTGGCCTGGCGCGTGCCGACAAAAAAGAAGGGCGAGGCAACCGCAACGATGCGGCGCCCCACCCTTTTCTTGTTCTGACTCCGGCCGCCCTTCGGGCGCCCGGTCATTCTCGCGGCTGACCGCTCAACGCAGGCCCGCGATGTAATCCGCGACGGCCTTGATCTCGTTGTCCGACAGCCGCGTCGCGATCTGATGCATCGCCTCGTTGTTGTTGCGCGCGCCGACACCCTGCTGGAACGCGGTCAACTGCGCGACCGTGTAATCGGCCCATTGCCCCGACAGACGCGGGTACTGGACCGGGATCCCCTGCCCTGTCGGCCCGTGGCAGCTCGCGCAGGCGGGGACGCCCTTCTCCGCGATGCCGCCGCGATAGATCTTCTGGCCGATCGGCACGGTCGCCGCATCGCGTGCGGTGCCGAGCTTCGTCGACTGCGACCCGTAGTACGCGGCGACGTTGCGCATGTCGTCCGCGCTCAGCGCGCTCGCGAATCCGACCATCACCGCGTTGTTCCGCACCGGCCCCTTCGCGCCCGGCTGCGTCTTGAAGTCGTTCAACTGCTTGACCAGATATTCGGGATGCTGGCCGGCAAGCTTCGGGAAACTGCCCGACGCGCTGTTGCCGTCGGCGCCGTGACACGACGCGCAGACCTGCCCGGCAATCGCCTTGCCACGGTCGAGATCCGGCTTTGCCGCATCTGCCGCGTTTGCCTCCGCTACGAAACCTACGAACCCTGCTGCAACCTGAAGCACCATCAGAGACTTGCACAGTCGATTCATTCGCACACCCTGTTTCGTCTTGTGGGAATTTGAGGTTCTGCAAAAAACGACGGCGTTCAGTCTACCGCAGAAGCTACATAAAAGCGCGAGGCAGGCGCCCGGTAGCCTTCGGTAAAACCGCCGTATTGTACAATATCGTGTTGAAAGCTCCGGCGCCTATCGGGGCTACCCCGCCTCCACCAAGCGGCTTGCGCCGCCCGTCCTTCCGGTTCCCATGGCCTTTCTGCTCCATCAAGCCCGCTTCTACACGACCGTCAACCATCTGCGCGACCTGCCGCCGACGGTCCAGCCGGAAATCGCGTTCGCGGGACGCTCGAATGCCGGCAAGTCGACGGCGATCAACGTGCTGTGCAACCAGAAGCGGCTCGCCTTCGCGTCGAAGACGCCCGGCCGCACGCAGCATATCAACTACTTCTCCGTCGGCCCGGCCGACGAGCCCGTCGCGAACCTCGTCGACCTGCCCGGCTACGGCTACGCGGAAGTGCCCGGCGCCGCCAAGGCGCACTGGGAAATGCTGCTGTCGTCCTACCTCGCGACCCGCTCGCAGCTTTGCGGCCTGATCCTGATGATGGATTCGCGCCGTCCGCTGACCGACCTCGATCGCCGCATGATCGAGTGGTTCGTGCCGACCGGCAAGCCGATCCACACGCTGCTGACGAAGTGCGACAAATTGACGCGGCAGGAAAGCATCAATGCGCTGCGGACCGCGCAAAAGGGGCTCGATGCGTATCGTGACCAGGGTGTCCAGGGCAAGCTGACGGTCCAGCTGTTCTCGGCAATGAAGCGCACGGGGCTCGACGAGGCGCACGCGCTGATCGAGAGCTGGGTGCGGCCGTCCGCCGCCGACGAAAAAAGCGAGCCTGTAGCACAATGATCGGGCAACGCGCGGCCGGGATCGGCGGCGCGCACCTGACGGCGCCTGCGGTTTCGGCCGGCTCATAAAAAAACCCGCCGTTGAACGGCGGGTCAAACAGCCTAATCGAAAAACGACAGGCACCCGCTCAGGGAGGAGAAGCGGGGAGCTGCACGCAACGCGCGCCGCTCGATCGCTATCATATACCAACGCTCCCGAAAATGACCGAAGGGTTCCGTAAGGTTCTTACTGCCCTGATTTCTACCCAATCGCCATGAGCTTCCATCCGCTTCATCGTCCGCGCCGGATGCGCCGCGACGACTTCTCCCGCCGCCTGATGCGCGAAAACCGCCTGACCACCGACGACCTGATCTATCCGGTATTCGTCGTGGAAGGCACCAACGAACGGCAGCCGGTGCCGTCGATGCCGGGCGTCGAACGCGTGTCCGTCGATCTGCTGATGCAGGTCGCCGAGCAATGCGTCGAACTCGGCGTGCCCGTGCTGTCGCTGTTCCCGGCCATCGAGCCGTCGGTGAAGACGCCTGACGGCCGCGAGGCAGCCAATCCGGCAGGCCTGATCCCGCGCGCGGTGCGCGAGCTGAAGAAGCGCTTCCCCGAACTCGGCGTGCTGACCGACGTCGCACTCGATCCGTACACGAGCCATGGCCAGGACGGCGTGCTCGACGAGAATGGCTACGTGATCAACGACGACACGATCGAGATCCTGATCGATCAGGCGCGCGCGCAGGCTGAAGCCGGTGTCGACATCGTCGCCCCGTCGGACATGATGGACGGCCGCATCGGCGCCATCCGCGAAATGCTGGAAAGCGACGGCCATATCCACACGCGGATCATGGCCTATTCGGCCAAGTTCGCATCGGCGTTCTATGGTCCGTTCCGCGACGCAGTCGGCTCGGCCTCCAATCTGGGCAAGGGCAACAAGATGACCTACCAGATGGATCCGGCGAACAGCGACGAAGCGCTGCGCGAAGTGCGCCTCGACATCGACGAAGGCGCCGACATGGTGATGGTCAAGCCCGGCATGCCGTACCTCGACATCGTGCGCCGCGTGAAGGACGAGTTCCGCTTCCCGACCTACGTGTACCAGGTGAGCGGCGAATACGCGATGCTGAAGGCCGCCGCGATGAACGGCTGGCTCGACCACGACAAGGTCGTGCTCGAATCGCTGCTCGCGTTCAAGCGGGCGGGCGCCGACGGCGTGCTCACGTACTTCGCACTCGACGCCGCGCGTCTGCTGAAAGCGCAACGCTGATTGCCCGCCGGCAGGCGGAAAGAAAAACGGCGGGACACTTCGGTGTCCCGCCGTTTTTTTGTTTGCCGTCGACCGGAGCCGTCTGCTCGTGTCGATCGTCCGCTTATGCCGCTCGAGCGCGCCGCTTCGCCACCGGCACGCCCCCGACAGGCATGGTCATACCGTCGGAACGGCAGCCCGGTCCAGGCTGCGCAGGAACGTCTCGGCCGCCTGATAGCCAACCACACGCCCGATCTCGTTACCGTTGCGATCGAAGAAGATGATGCCCGGCGGCCCGAACAGGTTGAAGCGCTTCAACAGCGCCTGGTCGTCCGGGTTGTTCGCAGTGACATCCGCGCGCACGAGGTGAAGCTGCGCGAGCCGCGCCTGCACGCGCGCGTCGGTAAACGTCAGATGCTCCATCTCCTTGCAGCTCACGCACCAGTCGGCGTAGAAGTCGAGCATCACGGGCTGGCCGGATGTCTTCAGCAGCGCGTCGAGTTCGCCACTCGAGCGCACCGATGCGAACGCGGGGCCGTCCTGCGCTGCGGCCGCGCCTGCCGTCGCAGCGCCGCCGGACGCAACCGTGCGTGCCGCCAGCACCGCCAGCGGCTTGACCGGATCGGTCGACCCCGCAGCCAGGCCGACGAGCAGCGTGGCCGCCCAGATCGCGAGCGCCGCGCCCACGCCACGGCCGAGGCGACGCCAGATAGACGTGGCGCCGGCATTCGGCGTGAACAGCCCGAGCGCCGCGGCCGCGATCAACAGCCACAACGCAGCGAGCACCATCTTCAGGCCACCGGCCAGCACCGGCCACACGATCCACAGCGCGGCTGCGAGCAGCACGATGCCGAAGAACACCTTCACGCCGTCCATCCAGGCGCCGGCGCGCGGCAGCACGGTCCCGGCACCGACGCCGACGACCAGCAGCGGCACGCCGAGCCCCAGCCCCATCGCGAACAGCGCGGCACCGCCCAGCAGCGCATTCCCGGTGTGTGCGATGAAGGCGAGCACCGCGAATAGCGGCGCCGTCATGCACGCACCGACGACCAGCGCGGACAGCGCGCCCATCGCCGCGACCGCGACGAAATGGCCGCCCTGGCGCGCGCCCGATGCCTCGGCCGCGCCGTTCTGCCAGCGCGCGGGCAGCGCGATGTCCTTGCCCGAGATCAGCGAGACGGCAAACGCGGTCAGCAGCACGCCGAACGCGCCGAGCACCCACGGGTTCTGCAGCCACGCACCGAGGCTCTGGCCGACCAGCGCCGCGGCGATGCCGAGCACCGTATAAACCAGCGCCATGCCGACCACGTAGGTCAGCGACAGCGCGAAACCGCGCGCATGCGTCGCGCGCGTGCCTTGGCCGATGATGATCGCCGACACGATCGGGATCATCGGGTACGAACACGGCAGCAGGCTCAGCACGACGCCCGCGACGAAATACAGCGCGACGATCGTGAAGAAGCCGTGCCCTTCGAGCAGCGACTGCGCGAAATCGGCGCTCGTGACCTTGTCGAACCAGCTGCCCGCAGCGGCCGTATCGCCGGACGACGAGGCGGCACCCAGCGCGGCGCCGTCGACCTTCACGACGTGCTCGGCCGGCGGATAGCAGATGCCCTCGTCCGCGCAGCCCTGCGACGTCACCGCGAGCTCGAACGGCCCCGACGCCTGCTTGACGGGCACGTGAACGATGACTTCGTCGCGGTAGGTCTCGACGTTCTTCTGGAACGTCTGATCGAACTTCACGTGACCGGCCGGGAATTGCGGCTCGCCGAGCGTCGCCTGTCCGCTCTTTACCGCGAACGCGAACCGCTCGCGGTACAGGTAATAACCGTTGGCGACCTTGAAGCGGACGTCCACCTGTCCCGGCGATTCGCTCGCACTGAACTTGAACGCAACCGACGGATCGAGGAAATCGTCGGCCGCGCGCGCGACCGACAGGCCGCCCAGCACGAGCATGAACGACAACAGGACTGCGAGGAACCGCAGCGCGCGCACGCGCACGGGAAGCGCCATACCGTTAAACATGAAATAGACGTTGAGTTTCGTTGATCACCCATTGGCCGTACGCGGCCGATGCCGTCGTCTGCCACGAGACGATTTCGGGCGTCTCGTAAGGATGATGCGCGAGAATAAATCGCTCCAGTTCGAGCGCCCGCACGGGGCTCGTCTTGAACAGCAACTGGATCTCGTCGGCCGTTTCGACCTTGCCCTGCCAGTGATAGCGCGATTTGATCGCACCGAGCTCCGACACGCACGCGGCAAGCCGCGCATCGAGCGCACCGTCTGAAAGCGCCTGAGCGGTCGCGGCATCGGGCACCGTCGTCAGCATCAGCACCACTATCATCCGCGCCCTCCTGGTTGGTCTATCGGCTCCTGCCGACGCGGATTGCCCACCTGGGGAGCGCGCCGGCTGCCCCGTATCGTAGCGCAGCCCGCGCAACGCTGCCGGTACCGCCCTGCGACAATCGATCGCAGCCGGCGCCTGAAAAACAAAAAGGGCCAAGCAATCGCTCGGCCCCTTTCAGATACTGCTGCGTACCGGAAGCTTACTCAGCTTCTTGCACGTTTTCCGTTTCGTCGACTTCCGGACGATCGAGCAGCTCGACCAGTGCCATCGGTGCGTTATCGCCCACGCGGAAGCCGAACTTCAGCACGCGCAGGTAGCCGCCCGGACGGTTCGCGAAACGCGGACCGAGCACGTCGAACAGCTTCGCCACCGAGTCACGATCGCGCAGGCGGTTGAACGCCAGGCGACGGTTTGCCAGCGACGGCTTCTTGCCGAGCGTGATCAGCGGCTCGACGACTTTACGGAGTTCCTTCGCCTTCGGCAGCGTCGTCTTGATGACTTCGTGCTCGATCAGCGAGTTGGACATGTTACGGAGCATAGCCAGACGGTGGCTGCTCGTGCGGTTCAGTTTCCGCAGACCATGACGATGGCGCATTTCAGTTTCCTTGATTCAAAGTTTTGATCCAGCTCTTCTATCGCACGTCGAAGCATGCACGGGCCGGTAACGAAAAAAAGCAAGATGCGGATTTTAAAGGAAAATCCGCATCTTTGCCAACTACAGCAACAACCAGGCTTACTTGTCGAGACCAGCCGGCGGCCAGTTTTCGAGCTTCATGCCCAGCGTGAGACCGCGCGAAGCGAGCACTTCCTTGATCTCGTTGAGCGACTTGCGACCGAGGTTCGGCGTCTTCAGCAGCTCGTTTTCCGTGCGCTGGATCAGGTCGCCGATGTAGTAGATGTTCTCGGCCTTCAGGCAGTTCGCCGAACGAACCGTCAGCTCGAGATCGTCCACCGGACGCAGCAGGATCGGATCGATCTGCGGAGCACGCGACGGCGCTTCGGCTGCCGTTTCCGTGCCTTCCAGCGCCGCGAACACGGACAGCTGGTCGACCAGGATGCGGGCCGATTGGCGGATCGCTTCTTCCGGCGTGATCACACCGCTCGTCTCGATGTTCATCACGAGCTTGTCGAGGTCGGTACGCTGCTCGACACGTGCGCTTTCGACAGCGTAGCTCACGCGGCGAACCGGCGAGAACGATGCGTCGAGGACGATGCGGCCGATGATCTTGGCCGTGTCTTCGCCGTAGCGACGGACGTTGCCGGGCACATAGCCGCGACCCTTTTCGATCTTGATCTGAACGTCGAGCTTGCCGCCCTTCGACAGGTGCGCAATCACGTGATTCGGGTTGATGACTTCGCAGTCGTGAGCCAGCTCGATATCGCCGGCCGTGACAACGCCTTCACCTTCCTTGCGCAGCGTAACCGTCACTTCGTCACGGTTATGCAGCTTGAACACCACGCCCTTCAGGTTCAGCAGCAGGTTGACGACGTCTTCCTGCACGCCATCCAGCGTCGAGTACTCGTGCACCACGCCCGCGATCGTCACTTCGGTCGGCGCGTAGCCAACCATCGACGACAGCAGCACGCGACGCAGCGCATTGCCCAAGGTATGGCCGTAACCGCGTTCGAACGGTTCCATGACCACCCTCGCGTGGTTCTCGCCCAGCGATTCCACGGCGATGATCTTGGGTTTCAGCAAACTGGTTTGCATGGGCTTTCCTTTTCAATACCCTCGGCTCGTTACACCGATAAGGCTGACCGGTAACAACCAGAAAATAAACAGCCGAGGACCCCCCTTGCGCAACGCAATCGGGGTACCTCGGCCGTCAATCGGATTAACGCGAATACAATTCGACGATCAGGCTTTCGTTGATGTCGCCTGCGATTTCAGCGCGTTCCGGCATTTGCTTGAACGTGCCTTCGAACTTCTTCGCATCGACTGCAACCCAGCTCGGCATGCCGCCTTGCTCGGCCAGCGACAGCGCTTCGACGATACGCGCCTGCTTCTTCGCCTTTTCGCGGATCGCGACGACGTCACCCGACTTCACTTGCTGCGACGGGACGTTCGCAACGACGCCGTTCACGGTGATCGACTTGTGGCTGACCAGCTGACGCGCTTCAGCGCGGGTCGAGCCAAAGCCCATGCGATACACGACGTTGTCGAGACGCGACTCGAGCAGTTGCAGCAGGTTTTCACCCGTGTTGCCCTTGCGGCGGTCGGCTTCAGCGAAGTAGCGGCGGAACTGACGCTCCAGCACGCCGTAGATACGCTTGACCTTCTGCTTTTCGCGCAGCTGCGTACCGTAGTCGGACGTACGTGCGCCCGAGGTACGGCCGTGCTGACCCGGCTTGCTGTCGAGCTTGCACTTGTCGGCGAGCGAGCGGCGTGCGCTCTTCAGGAACAGGTCGGTGCCTTCACGGCGGGACAGCTTGGCTTTGGGGCCGATATAACGTGCCACTTTGCATTCCTTTATCAATCAGTCACGCGGATCGAAATCCGCGCTAGTCCGCTCCCTTTGGGGCGAACGGTGGGCTTAGTCAATCAAAAAAGCAACGCCCGTCGACGCTGAGCGGCGACAGGCAATGTGCTAGCACGAACGTGCCAGCACATCTTTAGATACGACGACGCTTCGGCGGACGGCAGCCGTTGTGCGGAATCGGGGTGACGTCCGAAATCGCGGTGATCTTGATGCCGAGGCCGTGCAGTGCGCGCACTGCCGACTCACGACCCGGGCCCGGGCCCTTGATCCGCACTTCCAGATTCTTCACGCCGTATTCCATCGCGACGCGGCCAGCCGACTCGGCTGCGACCTGGGCAGCGAACGGCGTCGATTTGCGCGAGCCCTTGAAGCCCTGACCGCCCGACGTCGCCCATGCCAGTGCATTGCCTTGGCGATCGGTGATCGTGATGATCGTGTTGTTGAACGACGCGTGAACGTGAACCACGCCTTCAGCGACGTTCTTCTTAACCTTCTTGCGAACGCGTTGCGCCGCGGTGTTCGAAGCCTTAGCCATTACGTTTTCCTGTAACTGTCAGTTCCGCTTACTTCTTCAGCGCTTGCGCTGCACGACGCGGACCCTTGCGAGTACGTGCGTTCGTACGCGTACGCTGACCGCGCATCGGCAGGCCCTTGCGATGACGAACACCACGGTAGCAACCGAGGTCCATCAGGCGCTTGATGTTCATCGTCACTTCACGGCGCAGATCGCCTTCGACGACAAACTTGCCCACTTCTTCACGCAGCTTTTCCAAGTCTGCGTCGGTCAAGTCCTTGACCTTCTTCGAAAAATCGACGCCAGCTGCCACGCAGATGCTGCGCGAACGGGTGCGGCCGACACCGAAGATTGCCGTCAGGCCGATCTCGGTGTGCTGGTGATTCGGGATGTTAACCCCTGCGATACGAGCCATTGTTTTTCCTCAAACAAAAAGCGCAAACAAACGCGCGGTCAGCCTTGGCGCTGCTTGTGGCGCGGATCCGAGCTGCAGATCACGCGAACGACGCCTTTGCGCTTGATGATCTTGCAATTGCGGCAAATGCGCTTAACCGATGCCATCACTTTCATGATAATACCCTTTTTTCAAATCACTTCGCCCGGAACACGATCCGCGCACGAGACAGATCGTAAGGCGTCAACTCAACCGTCACCTTGTCGCCCGGCAGGATGCGGATGTAGTGCATCCGCATCTTTCCGGAAATATGACCCAACACGACATGGCCGTTTTCCAGCTTCACACGGAAGGTCGCATTCGGGAGGTTTTCAATCACCTCACCCTGCATCTGGATTACATCGTCTTTGGCCATAGTCCTTTCAACGCATCGGGATGTTGCCGCCCTTGAAGTTCGCCTTCTTGAGCAGTGACTCATACTGTTGCGACATAACGTACGACTGCACCTGCGCCATAAAGTCCATCGTGACGACGACAATGATCAGCAGCGACGTTCCACCAAAATAAAACGGCACGTTCCAGCGCAGCACCAGAAACTCTGGCAGCAGACACACGAAGACGATGTAGATCGCACCGGCCAGCGTCAGACGCGTGAGGATGCGGTCGATATATCGTGCGGTCTGATCGCCCGGACGGATGCCCGGAACAAACGCGCCGCTCTTCTTCAGGTTGTCTGCGGTTTCCCTGCTGTTGAACACCAGTGCGGTGTAGAAGAAGCAGAAAAACACGATCGCCAGCGTGTACAGCAGCACATAGACCGGCTGGCCCGGCTTCAGCGCTTCCGCAACGTTATGCAACGTATTGGAAATCCAGCTTCCCGTCGGCTGACCGGTACTGAACCAGCCGAGAATCGTTGCCGGGAACAGAATGATCGACGATGCGAAGATCGGCGGAATCACGCCCGACATGTTCAACTTCAGCGGCAGATGCGACGACTGCCCACCGTAGATCTTGTTGCCGACCTGGCGCTTCGCGTAGTTCACGAGGATCTTGCGCTGACCGCGTTCGATGAACACGACCAGGTAAGTCACCGCGGCAATCAGAACGACGATGATGATCGCCGAAATGATGCTCATCGAACCCGTACGCACCAGCTCGAACAACCCACCGACGGCATTCGGGAACCCTGCTGCGATCCCGCCGAAGATGATGATCGAGATACCGTTGCCCAGACCACGCTCGGTAATCTGCTCGCCGAGCCACATCAGGAACATCGTGCCGGTAACCAGCGTCACGACCGTCGTCAGACGGAACAGCATGCCGGGGTCAGTGACGAGGCCGGGCTGGTTTTCCAGCGCAGCCGCGATACCGAACGCCTGGAAGGTCGCGAGCACCACGGTGAAATACCGCGTGTACTGCGTGATCTTCCGTTGCCCTGCCTGCCCTTCCTTCTTCAGCGCCTCGAGCTGCGGCGAGACAATCGCCAGCAACTGCATGATGATCGACGCCGAGATGTACGGCATGATCCCCAGCGCAAAGATCGTGAAGCGGGAAAGCGCGCCACCCGAGAACATGTTGAACATGCCCAGGATGCCGCCCGCCTGGCTCTGGAACAGCTTTGCCAGTTGATCCGGATCGATGCCCGGCACGGGAATGTGCGCGCCGATGCGATAGACGATCAGCGCCAGGAGCAGGAACATCGCTCGCCGGCGCAGATCGCCGAATTTCGCCGTGCTTCGACCGGGTTTTGCAAGACTCGGGCTGTTAGCCAAGTACCTTCTCCGATGAATGCAAGTGACGACGCGCTACGCGTGTCACTCGGCGAACGAACCGCCAGCCGCTTCGATCGCAGCGCGCGCACCCTTGGTGGCACCGAGACCCTTCACGACGATCTTGCGCTTCAGTTCGCCCGTCGCGATGATCTTTGCGCTCTTCGTCAGCTCACCGACCAGGCCGGCTTGCTTCAGTGCGAGCAGATCGATCTCATCGACCGGCAGCTTCTCGAGGTCGCTCAGGCGCACTTCACCGACGAATTCCTTCGTCAGCGACGTGAAGCCGCGCTTCGGCAGACGACGTTGCAGCGGCATCTGACCGCCTTCGAAACCGACTTTGTGGAAGCCGCCCGAACGCGATTTCTGACCCTTGTGACCACGGCCAGCCGTCTTGCCGAGGCCCGAACCGATGCCACGGCCGACGCGACGCTTGGCGTGCTTGGCGCCAGCTGCCGGCTTCAGGTTATTCAATTCCATATCAACTCCTTGATCCGTAGGGCCGCTTACGCGATGACCTTAACGAGGTACGAGACCTTGTTGATCATGCCGCGGACCGCCGGCGTGTCCTGAAGCTCGCTGACCGAGTTGAGTCGGCGCAGGCCCAGGCCACGCACGGTCGCGCGGTGCGATTCGCGGGTCCCGATCAGGCTCTTAACGAGCTGAACCTTGACAGTTTTTTCAGACATGGTGACCACCCGGGCTTAGCCCAAAATTTCTTCGACGGACTTGCCGCGCTTCGCCGCGATGTCTGCCGGGGTGGACTGCTTGCGCAGACCGTCCAGCGTAGCGCGAACGAGGTTGTACGGGTTCGTCGAACCGTGGCTCTTTGCCACGACGTTCTGAACGCCCATCACGTCGAACACTGCGCGCATCGGGCCGCCGGCGATCACGCCCGTACCTGCCTTCGCCGGAGCGAGGAGGACAGCGGATGCACCATGCTTGCCGTGCACTTCGTGTTGCAGCGTGCCGTTCTTGAGCGGCACCTTGAACATGTTGCGGCGAGCTTGTTCCATTGCCTTCTGGACAGCGACCGGCACTTCCTTCGCCTTGCCCTTGCCCATACCGATGCGGCCATCACCATCGCCAACCACGGTCAGTGCGGCGAAGCCGAGAATACGGCCACCCTTCACGACCTTGGTCACGCGATTGACCGAAATCATCTTTTCACGAAGGCCGTCGTCGCGCTCGTCAGCCTGAACTTTCGCTTGCATCTTTGCCATGACGAATTCCTTCCTTAGAACTTGAGCCCAGCTTCGCGAGCTGCCTCAGCCAGCGCCTTGACGCGGCCGTGGTAGCGGAAGCCCGAGCGGTCGAAGGCGACGGATTCGATGCCGGCAGCCTTTGCCTTCTCGGCAATACGCTTGCCGATCAGCGTCGCGGCATTAACGTTGCCGCCCTTGCCCGACTTGTCGGCCAGTTCAGCGCGCACTTCAGCTTCGAGCGTCGACGCGCTGGCGAGCACCTTGGTGCCGCAGGGCGAGAACACTTGAGCGTAGATGTGCGTGTTCGTGCGATGCACGGCGAGACGCGCGACCTGCAGCTCAGCGATCTTGATACGCGTCTGGCGAGCGCGGCGCAGGCGAGATTGAGTCTTATCCATGATTGCGCACCCTTACTTCTTCTTCGTTTCTTTGAGGATCACAACCTCGTCGGAATAGCGCACGCCCTTGCCCTTGTAGGGTTCCGGCGGACGGTAACCGCGAACTTCCGCAGCCACTTGACCGACTTGTTGCTTGTTGATCCCCTTGATCACGATTTCGGTTTGCGTCGGGGTTTCTGCCTTGACGCCTTCCGGCATCTGGTGCACCACGGGGTGCGAGAAACCCAGCGACAGGTTCAGCTTGTCGCCTTGCGCTTGCGCACGATAACCGACGCCAACCAGCGTCAGCTTGCGCTCGAAACCCTTGGTCACGCCGTGCACGGCATTCGCGATAATCGCGCGCATCGTGCCCGACAGTGCATTTGCTTCGCGGCTTTCGTCCACCGGCGACAGGTTCAGCGTGCCGTCGTTGTTCGCCACGTTCACGAGCGGATTGATCGCTTGCGTGATGGTGCCCAGCGGGCCCTTGACGGTGATTGCACCGTCGGCCAGCTTGACTTCCGCGCCTTGCAGCGCGATCGGGCTCTTACCTACTCGAGACATGTTTCTCTCTCCTCGGCTTTAAGCGACGTAGCAGATGACTTCGCCGCCGACGCCGGTAGCGCGCGCCTTGCGGTCGGTCATCACGCCCTTCGGCGTCGACACGATTGCCACACCGAGGCCATTCATGACCTGCGGAATGTCGTTACGGCCGCGGTACACGCGCAGGCCAGGCTTCGACACGCGTTCGATGCGTTCGATAACCGGACGGCCAGCGTAGTACTTCAGCGCGATATTCAGTTCGGACTTCGCACCTTCCGCCTTCACGGCGAAATCGTCGATATAGCCTTCGTCTTTCAGGACTTGCGCGATTGCAACCTTGACTTTCGACGAGGGCATCGACACCGATACCTTCTCGACCATCTGCCCGTTGCGGATGCGAGTCAGCATATCGGCGATAGGATCACTCATGCTCATTTACGTTTCTCCTATTACCAGCTCGCCTTGGTCAGGCCAGGAATCTCGCCACGGAATGCGATTTCACGAATCTTGTTACGCGCGAGGCCGAATTTACGGAACGTGCCACGCGGACGGCCCGTGATCGCGCAGCGGTTACGCTGGCGGGTCGGGTTTGCGTTGCGGGGCAGTTGCTGCAGCTCCAGGCGTGCTTCGTAGCGCTCTTCTTCCGACTTGCTTTGGTCTTCGACGATCGCCTTCAGCGCATCGCGCTTTGCTGCGAACTTCGCGACCAGGCGGGCGCGCTTCTTTTCACGTTCGATCAGTGCCAGTTTAGCCACGGTAACCTCAGTTTCTGAACGGGAACTTGAAGCTGGCGAGCAGAGCCTTTGCTTCGTCGTCGGTCTTCGCAGTCGTCGTGATGCTGATGTTCAGCCCACGCAGTGCGTCGATCTTGTCGTAGTCGATTTCGGGGAAAATGATCTGCTCTTTCACACCGATGTTGTAGTTGCCACGGCCATCGAAAGCACGACCCGACACGCCGCGGAAGTCACGCACGCGGGGCAGGGCAACCGTCACGAAACGGTCGAGGAATTCGTACATTGCTTGGCCACGCAGCGTCACCATCGCGCCGATCGGGTAACCCTGGCGGATCTTGAAGCCTGCGATTGCCTTGCGTGCCTTCGTGACGACCGGCTTCTGACCAGCGATCTTCGTGAGGTCGCCAACGGCGTTCTCGATGATCTTCTTGTCAGCGATCGCTTCGCCAAGACCCATGTTCAGCGTGATCTTGGTGATGCGCGGCACTTCCATGACCGACTTGTAACCGAACTTCTCGATCAGGCCGGGCACAACCTTTTCTTTGTAAAACTCTTGAAAACGAGCCATTTTTTACTCCGCTGCGTCAGGCGCTCAGTACGGCACCGGTCGTCTTCAGGAAGCGAACCTTCTTGCCTTCCTCGACCTTGATGCCAACACGCGACGCCTTGCCATTCGCGTCGACCAGTGCGACGTTCGAAATATGCAGGGGCATCGTCTTCGCTTCCACGCCGCCCGTCGTACCCTTCATCGGGTTCGGCTTCACATGCTTCTTGACGAGGTTGATACCTTCAACCGTCACATGTTCTGCACCGACAGCCAGCACGACGCCGCGCTTGCCCTTGTCTTTGCCAGTGACGACGATGACTTCGTCACCTTTGCGAATCTTGTTCATCGCGACTCCTTACAGCACTTCCGGCGCCAGCGAAACGATCTTCATGAATCGTTCGCTACGCAGCTCACGCGTGACCGGCCCGAAGATACGGGTGCCGATCGGCTCGAGCTTGTTATTCAAAAGCACAGCGGCGTTGCCGTCGAACTTGATCAGCGAGCCGTCTTGACGGCGCACGCCCTTGGCGGTGCGGACCACCACGGCGTTGTAAATTTCGCCTTTCTTCACGCGCCCGCGCGGCGTTGCCTCTTTGACGCTCACCTTGATGATGTCGCCAATGCCGGCGTAACGACGCTTCGAGCCGCCGAGCACCTTGATGCACAGAACTTCACGTGCACCCGTGTTGTCGGCTACTTCGAGCCGAGATTCGGTCTGGATCATGGTTTGTCTTTCCCAACTTAATCCGGATGCACCACCATGATGCATTCAGTCAGTCTTGGTCCCGTCAGCCAATCGGCTGCTTGGGTTGGAACAGCAGCGACGGCAAACGAAACCCGCCATCGCAATTCGGTGAATCTTTCGGACAGGCAGGCGCCAGTCCGCTTCCCCCACCAACTTCGCCCGCGACGGGGCTCCCATAAAGAGGGAAGACCAGGATTATAACAAATAATCCTGGTCACGCAAGCAAAAACTTTGCGATTTCAAGCACTTCGCGGAGAAGTGCTTGTTACTGCCTACTACGCTGCCCGCTTAGATGACGCGAGCGGCTTCGACGAGGCGCGACACCGTCCAGGCCTTCGTCTTCGACAGAGGACGAGTTTCCTGGATTTCAACGAGGTCACCCTCGTTGTAGGTGTTCGCTTCATCGTGCGCGTGGTACTTCTTCGAGCGCACGACGTACTTGCCGTAGATCGGATGCTTGACGCGGTGCTCGATCAGCACGGTGACGGTCTTGTCCATCTTGTTGCTGACGACCCGACCGACCAGCGTCCGCTTCAGCGAGGTTTTCACGCTATCGTTCATTTCTGGTTCGCCTTCTGAGTCATGACGGTCCGCACACGTGCGATGTCGCGACGAACCTTCTTCAGCTGGCTCGTGTTCGTGAGCTGCTGGGTCGCGAGTTGCATGCGCAGGCCGAATTGCGCCTTCAGCAGGTCCGCCAGCTCCTTGTTGAGCGCGGCCTGGTCTTTCTGGAGAAGTTCGGAAGCCTTCATATTTTCTCCTTAGGCGCCGAGCTGGCGCACGATGAATGCCGTCTTCAGCGGCAGCTTGGCTGCAGCCAGACGGAACGCTTCGCGTGCCAGTTCTTCGGTTACGCCGTCCATTTCATAGAGCATCTTGCCCGGCTGAATCTCGGCGACGTAGTACTCCGGGTTACCCTTACCGTTACCCATACGCACTTCGGCCGGCTTCTGCGAAATCGGCTTGTCCGGGAAGATCCGGATCCAGATGCGGCCGCCACGCTTGATGTGACGCGTCATTGCACGACGCGCCGCTTCAATCTGGCGTGCGGTCAAACGACCGCGACCGATAGCCTTCAGGCCGAAGTCACCGAACGACACTGCGTTGCCGCGCGTCGCCTTGCCGGTGTTACGACCCTTCTGCTCTTTACGATACTTCCTGCGTTTCGGTTGCAGCATCGTTATTCTCCAGTCTTGCCGTCTTCGGGCTTGCCGGCGCCACGGCGCGGTGCGCCACGGCGAGCACCCGGAGCGCCGCCTTCGCCGTCACGGCGCGGACGACGGTCGCCCGGACGCGCATTGCGACGCGGACGCTTGTCTTCGGCTACTTCTTCCACCACCGGTGCGTCGTTGCGGCCGAGCGTGTCGCCCTTGTAAACCCACACCTTGACGCCGATGATCCCGTAGGTCGTCTTCGCTTCCGAGGTCGCGTAGTCGATATCGGCACGCAGCGTGTGAAGGGGCACGCGACCTTCGCGATACCACTCCGTACGAGCGATTTCGATACCGTTCAGACGGCCCGCGCTCATGATCTTGATGCCTTGAGCACCCAGACGCATCGCGTTCTGCATCGCACGCTTCATCGCGCGGCGGAACATGATCCGGCGCTCGAGCTGTTGCGTGATCGAGTCAGCGATCAGCTGAGCATCGGTTTCCGGCTTGCGGATTTCTTCGATGTTGACGTGAACCGGAACGCCCATGCGGCGTTGCAGTTCCGTCTTCAGCTGCTCGATATCCTCGCCCTTCTTGCCGATGACCACACCCGGACGCGAGCTGTAAATCGTGATGCGCGCGTTCTTCGCCGGACGCTCGATGACGACCCGACCGACCGAAGCGTTCTTCAGCTTCTTCTTCAGGTATTCACGAACACCGATGTCTTCCTGCAGCATCGCCGCGAAATTGTTGTTGTTCGCGTACCAACGCGAAGCCCAATTGCGGCTGACAGCCAGGCGGAAGCCAGTCGGATGAATTTTCTGTCCCATCGTATGGCTCCTTAATTCCCGACCGTCACAGTGATGTGACAGGATTGCTTCTCGATGCGGTTACCGCGGCCCTTGGCGCGCGCGGTGAAACGCTTGAGCGATGCAGCCTTGTCGACGTAGATGCTCTTGATCTTGAGCTCGTCGATATCGGCGCCTTCGTTGTGCTCCGCATTCGCGATTGCCGACAGCACAACCTTCTTCACGATGCCAGCCGCTTTCTTCGGCGAGAACGTCAGAACGTTCAGCGCCTTGTCGACCGGCAAACCGCGGATCTGGTCAGCCACAAGGCGCGTTTTTTGCGCCGAGATGCGGGCACCGCGATGAATTGCTTTCACTTCCATCTTGATTGCCCCTTATTTCTTGGCCTTCTTGTCGGCTGCGTGACCCTTGAACGTACGGGTCAGTGCGAACTCGCCAAGCTTGTGGCCGACCATGTTTTCCGAGATGTACACCGGAACGTGTTGACGGCCGTTGTGAACAGCGATCGTCAGGCCGATGAAATCCGGCAGAATCGTCGAGCGACGCGACCAGGTCTTGATCGGCTTTTTGTCGCGCGAAGCTGCAGCCGCCTCAACTTTCTTCAGCAAATGGGCGTCGCAGAACGGACCTTTTTTAACAGAACGTGCCATTGCCTACTCCTTAACGCTTGTGACGGCGCTGGACGATCATCGTCGTCGTGCGCTTGTTGCTACGGGTGCGATAACCCTTAGCCGGCGTACCCCACGGGCTAACCGGATCGCGACCTGCAGCCGTCTTGCCCTCACCACCACCGTGCGGGTGATCAACCGGGTTCATCGCAACGCCACGCACCGTCGGGCGGATACCGCGCCAGCGGTTCGCGCCAGCCTTGCCGATCTGGCGCAGGCTATGCTCTTCGTTGCCGACTTCACCGATCGTTGCACGGCACTCGATGTGCACGCGGCGGATTTCGCCCGAACGCAGACGAACCTGCGCGTAGACGCCTTCACGTGCGAGCAGCATGGCCGACGTACCAGCCGAACGCGCCATTTGCGCGCCCTTGCCCGGCAGCATCTCGATGCAGTGGATCGTCGTACCGACCGGAATGTTGCGGATCGGCAGCGTGTTGCCTGCACGGATCGGCGCTTCCGAACCCGACATCAGCTGTTGGCCGACGGTCAGGCCCTTCGGGGCGATGATGTAGCGACGTTCGCCGTCTGCGTAGAGCACCAGCGCGATGTTCGCGCTACGGTTCGGGTCGTACTCGAGACGCTCGACCTTTGCCGGGATGCCATCCTTCGTGCGACGGAAATCGACGATACGATAGTGTTGCTTGTGACCACCACCCTTGTGACGCGTGGTGATACGGCCGTTGTTGTTACGGCCGGCGGTCGAGCTCTGCGAGTCGAGCAGTGCCGCGAACGGCTTGCCCTGGTGCAGATTCTTGTTGACCACCTTGACCATCGCGCGGCGACCCGGCGATGTCGGCTTAACTTTAACGATTGCCATGATTACTTGGCCTCCGCTTCAAAGTTGATTTCCTGGCCGGGCTTCAGGCAAACGTACGCCTTCTTCACGTCCTTGCGGCGGCCCATCGAACGGCCAAAGCGCTTCTGCTTGCCCTTCTGAACCAGCACGTTGACGGAATCAACTTCAACCTTGAACAGCAGCTCGACCGCTGCCTTCACTTCCTGCTTCGTGGCATCCGGTGCGACTTCGAACACGACTTGCTCGTTCTTGTCGGCAACCAGCGTCGCCTTTTCCGAGATGACCGGCGCGAGCAGGACCTGCATCAAACGATGATCGTTCTTGCGAATCTCGCTCATGACAGCAACTCCTCGATCTGGGCGACCGCAGCCTTCGTGACCAGCACTTTCTTGAAGTAGATCAGCGACAGCGGGTCAGCGTAGCGCGGCTCGACAATCGCCACGTGCGGCAGGTTGCGCGAAGCCAGGTACAGGTTCTCGTCGACCGTATCCGTAATGATCAGCACGGAGTCGAGACCCATGGTCTTGAATTTTTCGGCCAGCAGCTTGGTCTTCGGCGCTTCGAGGATGATGTCCTCGACGACCGACAGACGGCCTTCACGGGCCAGCTGCGAGAAGATCGAGCAGAGACCTGCGCGATGCATCTTCTTGTTGACCTTGTGCGAGAAGTTTTCTTCCGGCGAATTCGGGAAGATACGACCACCGCCACGCCACAACGGGCTCGACGACATACCGGCACGAGCGCGGCCCGTACCCTTCTGGCGCCACGGCTTCTTCGTCGTGTGCTTGACTTGCTCACGGTCCTTCTGCGCGCGGTTACCCTGGCGAGCATTCGCCTGGTAAGCGACGACGACCTGGTGGATCAGCGCTTCGTTGTAGTCACGACCGAACACGACGTCCGATGCGTTGACCACTGCACCTTCCTGACCATTTTCGTTCAGGAGCTTGAGTTCCATTATTTCGCCCCCTTGGTCTTGACGGCCGGCGTCACGAAGACTTTGCCGCCCTTCGCGCCCGGAATCGCACCCTTCACGAGCAGCAGCTTGCGCTCTGCGTCGATACGAGCGATTTCGAGGTTCTGCACCGTCACCGTCACGTCACCCATGTGACCCGTCATGCGTTTACCCGGGAAAACACGACCCGGATCCTGCGCCATACCGATCGAGCCCGGCACGTTGTGCGAGCGCGAGTTACCGTGCGTAGCACGGCCGGAGGAGAAGTTGTAACGCTTGATCGTACCGGCGTAGCCCTTACCGATCGACACGCCTTGCACGTCGACCTTCTGGCCCACTTCGAAAAGATCTGCACCGACCACGGCGCCATTCGACAGCTCAGCTGCCTTGGCCGCGTCAATGCGGAATTCCTTGAGGATTTCACCGGCTTCGACACCGGCTTTGGCGAGATGACCTGCCAGCGGCTTCGTCACGCGCGAGGCACGACGGGAGCCGAATGCAACCTGCACGGCCGTGTAGCCGTCGGTTTCAACAGTCTTGATCTGCGTCACGCGGTTGTCCGACACGTCCAGCACGGTGACGGGAATCGAATCCCCTTCCGCCGTGAAGATACGGGTCATGCCAACCTTGCGACCTACGAGTCCAAGGCTCATCATTTTCTCCATTCCCGACTGCGATTGGTCGGGGCTGATTTACAAAATGCCGGGCACGCAAGGCCCAACTTTTTTTCGCGAATACACGAAAAGCCAAGCATTATAGCCCGACCTCGCGTTTTCCGCAAGCAATCAAAGACTTAGCGCCGCCCGGCAAGCCGATCGGCGCTGGAAGCCTTATTGCAGCTTGATTTCCACGTCGACGCCAGCCGGCAGGTCGAGCTTCATCAGCGCGTCAACCGTCTTGTCGGTCGGATCGACGATGTCCATCAGGCGCTGGTGGGTACGGATTTCGAGCTGATCGCGCGACGTCTTGTTGACGTGCGGCGAACGCAGGATGTCAAAACGCTGAATGCGCGTCGGCAGCGGCACCGGGCCACGGACGATTGCGCCAGTCCGCTTCGCGGTATCGACGATCTCGGCAGCCGATTGATCGATCAGACGATAGTCGAAAGCCTTCAGGCGAATGCGGATTTTCTGTTGCTGCATGACGATTCCTTGAAAAGAGCGAGGCGATGTTGCATCGCCGAACACTAAAAGAACGCGAAACATGACGCCTGCGGGGAGCGAGACACCACGTTCCGAACGGTACTTCCACTGCTAAGCCCGCGATTCTACACGAAATTCTGGAGCGATGGTGCGAGTTTCTCGCCCCACGCAACGGCGCGCCGGAAAAACAAAACCGGGTGCCAGCGCAAGCTGGACACCCGGTTTCGACGGTACAACTGCATACCGCGGAATCGCGGACCCCGTCGGGATCCGCGGATCGTCGATATTACTCGATGATCTTGGCGACGACGCCGGCGCCGACCGTACGGCCGCCTTCGCGGATTGCGAAGCGCAGACCTTCTTCCATCGCGATCGGAGCGATCAGCTTCACCGTGATCGACACGTTGTCGCCC
>NZ_JAAGPM010000042.1:0-57034 GCF_017104865.1 Burkholderia sp. Ac-20349 | reverse complement strand
CGCAACGAGCACGCGCAGCAGCGACGTTTCGACCTGTCGGACCTGCGTTACAAGAACGGTGTCGACAGCTACCTGTCGGTGCTGACCGCGCAGACGGACCTGTACACCGCGCAGCAGTCGCTGATCAATGCGCGTCTGGCACGCTGGACGAACCTGGTCACCCTGTACCGTGCGCTGGGCGGCGGGTGGATCGAGCGGGCCGGCGAGACGCCGCGCGCGCCGGATGCACCGGTCGACTACGACAAGGCGGCCGCTCCGGCGCCTGCGTCGGCAGCGGCGACGAACGGGTAAGCAAGCGCAAGGAAGGGCAGGCGCGGTGGTGTACCGCGCTTGTTCTTCGAACCGGCAGTACGCGGAAACGAAAACGCCACGGATGAAAATCCGTGGCGTTTTCTTTTGTGCGCTCGAGTCATGAGGGGCAAACACGGGCGGGGTGGCGACGCGTGCATCGAACGCCAGTGCCGCCCGTTGCGTCGGGCACGTGGCGCCACGCGACCATCCGGCATCCGGTACCGCGCCGTCGGCGGCAACCCTTCAAGCGCGATGGCGGACCGTCCGATCGCCGAGCGTCGTCCGTACCTCCAAAGCAAAACGCCACGGCATGCCGTGGCGTTTTTCGTTACCGCTTCGCGCCGTCGTCCGGCGCGTGGCGATCAGTGATGCACGTCGGCCGGGCGGCCGTCGAAGTCGTGTCCGGTGCGGCGGATGTCGCAGCGCGCGTCCTTTTCGCCTTTCACGCCGTTGAACACGATGTTCAGGATCACGGCCGTCGCCGATGCCAGCAGGATGCCGCTGTGCAGGATCGGGGCGAGTGCCGGCGGCAGCTTCGAGAAGAAGTGCGGCGACACGACCGGCACGAGACCCATGCCGACGCTCACGGCGACGATGAACAGGTTGTGCGTGTTGTTCACGAAGTCGACCTTCGACAGCACCTTGATGCCGTTCGCCGCGACCATCCCGAACATCACGATGCCTGCGCCGCCGAGCACGAACGGCGGCACCGACGCGACGACCTGTGCCATCTTCGGGAACAGGCCGA
Source organism: Burkholderia sp. Ac-20349 (assembly GCF_017104865.1). Lineage (NCBI taxonomy): Bacteria > Pseudomonadati > Pseudomonadota > Betaproteobacteria > Burkholderiales > Burkholderiaceae > Burkholderia > Burkholderia sp. Ac-20349. Next base: position 55,995 of record NZ_JAAGPM010000042.1, on the reverse strand, counting down.
GCAGCACGAGGATCACGCCGCCGGTGGCGCACACGAAACGGCTCTTCACACCCGTCACGCCGATCAGGCCGACGTTCTGCGAGAACGACGTATGCGGGAACGAGTTGAAGATGCCGCCGATCAGCGTGCCGAGGCCGTCGACGCGCAGGCCGCGCACCAGGCGCTCCTGGTTGACCGGACGATCGACCATGTCGCCGACCGCGAGGAACATGCCGGTCGATTCGATGAACGTGACGAACATCACCGTGACCATCGTCGCGATCGACAGCGGGTCGAAGTGCGGCAGGCCGAAGTGGAACGGCATCACGAAGCCGACCCACGGCGCGTGCGCCACGCCGTCGGTGTTCACGCGGCCGATCGCGAAGGCGATCGCGAAGCCGGCGACGATGCCCAGCAGCACCGAGATGTTCGCGAGGAAGCCGCGGCCGTACTTGTTGATCAGCAGGATCAGCGTGAGCACGAGCAGCGACAGGCCGAGATAGACGGGGCTGCCGTATTCGGGGTTGCCGACACCGCCGGCCGCCCAGTTGATGCCCACTTCCATCAGCGACAACCCGATCACGGCGATCACGGTGCCGACGACGACTGGCGGGAAGAACCGCAACAGCTTGCCGATCATCGGCGCGAGCACGATGCCGATGATGCCGGCCGCGATGGTCGAGCCGAAGATGTCGAGGATGCCGAGGCCGGGGTTGGTGCCGATCGCGATCATCGGGCCGACGGCCGCGAACGTGCAGCCCATGATGACGGGCAGGCGGATCCCGAAGATCCACAGGCCGAGCGTCTGGATCAGCGTGGCGATACCGCACGAAAACAGATCGGCGCTGATCAGGAACGCGATCTGGTCTTTCGGCAGCTTGAGCGCGCCGCCGACGATAAGCGGCACGGCGACAGCGCCGGCGTACATGACGAGGACGTGTTGCAGGCCAAGCGTTACCAGCTTGCCGGTCGGCAGCACCTCATCGCACGGATGGACCGTGTTCGATTGCATCTGTCTCACTCCATGATCTTGTTTTCGGGGTGATACGAAATTATTCGGAATGAATCCATGCAACAAGAGTGCTGGGTTCTATTCCGTTCTTTGCTGGTTCGATATGCCAATTCGGCATGGAACAGGGTGTCGATCATCGGGAAACTGCCGCAGGAGTGAGGTTTCCCGGTTTTATAGCCCTTCAAAATAGCGCGGACCCCCATGTCAAATATAGGTCGCCTTATGGTGTGTATCGGGCGGGCGGCACGCGTGGCGCGGTCGTCTTCAGGACCAGTTCGGTGGGAGGCGCGTCGGCGCGATCGGGTGGGTAGGCCATCGGGGCAGCAGTCGGAATCCGGCGGTGCCGTGCAGGCCAGCGTCCGGGGTGGGTGTGGGGGGAAGGATCGGTCGAACCGCGTTCGCCCGTCAATCCCCCCCGCGACGAGTGGGGCCGCACCGGCACCGCATCGATAGCATGGGTTCCGATGCATGACGAACACCACGAGGAGCCCACCCATGAACATCGTATCGACCGGCACGCGGCGCAGCGCGCCGCTCGCCGGATAAGCGGAGCGGCACGATGTACCGCCATCTGCTCGTGACGGTCGACGGCGCGCCCGGCGGCATCGACGCGATCGGCCATGCGCTCGAACTGGCGCGTGCGGTCGGCGCCCGGGTCACGTTCATGCTGACCGGCGCCGCACCGGACTCGCGTTTATCCGGAGCGCGGCTGCCGGAGCACGGTGCGAAAGTGGAAGCCGCCGCGCGGGCGCAAGGGTTGTCCCATGCGATCGCGGGGTCCGGCCATCCGGGGGCCGGCGTGCTGGCGGCCGAACTCGGCTGCGACCTGATCGGCGTCGCGGCGCTGCCGCACGATGCCGATGCAGCGGCCTGCGCGCAACGGCAGCACCTGCTCACGACGAGCAGCGTGCCGGTGCTCGTGTGCACGTCGCGGCGATCGCCTGCCGAGGCGCGCGTGATGGCGCGTTGCCTCGAAGCGCATCGCGCAGTCGGCGGATTGCTGCATGCGCTGATGGCGTCCGGCGCGGACGTAGACGTGGACGTGAGCGCGCAGCAGCAACAGGCCGACACGCAGGATGCGCTGACATCGCTCGCCGCCTTGCAGCGCGCCCGGGTCGGCACGGCCGCCGAAGCGCGTCTCTTCGCGGCATTGCGCGTCCGGGCGGAATGCGTCGCGGCCGAACTGGATGAACTCGACCGCCAGCGGCGGCGCGACGCGCAAGCGCTCGATGCGCTCCTGCGGATCGCCGCCGACGGGCTGCCGTCGGCCGCGTTCGACGCGGCGCTTGCCCGCTATGCGCACGGCGCGTTCGAGCAGATGGGGCGGATGGAAGGCGTGATTTTCCCGGCCGCGCGGCGCTACCTGGGCGACGCGGACTGGGCCGGACTGGATGAATCGCTGGCGGACGGCGCAGCCGCGCAGCCGCCACGCGCAAACGAACCGAACGAACCCGACGATGCGCGACGCGCATCCGACTGACACCATACGGAGAACAAAGATGGCACATGCAGTGCGATTCCACGAAACCGGCGGCCCCGAGGTCCTGCGCTGGGAGGAAGTCGAGGTCGGCGACCCGGGCCCCGGCCAGGTACGCCTGCGGCACGACGCGGTCGGCCTGAATTTCGCCGACACGTATTTCCGCAGCGGCCTGTATCCGGTGCCGCTGCCGGCCGGCCTCGGCGTCGAGGCAGCCGGCGTGGTCGAGGCCGTCGGCCCCGGCGTGACGAATGTCGCCGTCGGCGACCGCGTGACCTACACGGGCTTCCTGAACACGCTCGGCGCGTACAGCACCGAACGGCTGATCCCCGCCGCGCCGCTCGTGCGGCTGCCGGCCGGCATCACGTGCGAAACGGCCGCGGCGATGACGATGCGCGGCCTGACGTCGGCCTACCTGATGCGCCGCATCCACGCGTTCGCCCCGGGCGACACGATCCTGCTGCACGCGGCCGCCGGCGGCGTCGGGCTGATCGTGTCGCAATGGGCGAAGCTGCTCGGACTCACGGTGATCGGCACCGTCTCCAGCGAGCACAAGGCCGAGATCGCCCGTGCGCACGGCTGCGACCATACGATCGACTACAGCCGCGAGGACGTCGCGAAGCGCGTGCGCGAACTGACGGACGGCACGGGTGTCGACGTCGTGTTCGACAGCGTCGGCAAGGACACTTTCGAAGGCTCGCTCGATTCGCTGAAGCGGCGCGGGCTGATGGTGTGCGTCGGCACCGCGTCGGGCCCGATCCCGCCGTTCGATCCGCAGCGCCTCGCGATGAAGGGTTCGCTGTACCTGACGCGCCCGGCGCTGGCCGACTACATCGCCGATCCCGCCGAGAAGAACGACCTGGCCGGCGAACTGTTCGCGCACGTCGCGGCCGGCCGGATCCGGATCGAGATAAACCAGCGCTATGCGCTGCAGGACGCCGCACAGGCACACCGCGATCTCGAATCGCGCAAGACGACCGGTTCGTCGGTGTTCATCGTCTGAGGAGACGCGCATGCGAGTCGAACCCCTGACCTGCGCGATCGGCGCGGAACTGCTGGATGTGAGCCTCGCCGACGCCGTGCACGACGACGGCCTGTTCGCCGAGATCCGCGCGCAGCTGCTCCGGCATCGCGTGCTGTTCCTGCGCGACCAGGATGTCACGCGCGCCGAACATGTCGCGTTCGCGCGGCGCTTCGGCGAGCTCGAGGATCATCCGGTGGCCGGCAGCGATCCCGAGCACCCGGGGCTCGTGCGGATCTACAAGTCGCCCGACCAGCCGAACGACCGCTACGAGAATGCGTGGCACAGCGATGCGAGCTGGCGCGTGGCGCCGCCGTTCGGCTGTGTGCTGCGCTGCGTCGACGGTCCGCCGGTTGGCGGCGACACGATGTGGGCGAACATGGTGCTCGCTTACGAGCGCCTGCCGGAGCACGTAAAGCAGCAGATCGACGGCTTGCGCGCGCGCCACAGCATCGAGGCGAGCTTCGGCGCGGCGATGCCGATCGACAAGCGCCTCGCGCTGAGGGCGCAATACCCGGACGCCGAGCATCCGGTCGTGCGCACGCATCCCGAAACGGGCGAGAAGGTGCTGTACGTGAATGCGTTCACCACGCATTTCACCAACTTCCATACGCCGGAGCGCGTGCGGGTCGGGCAGGACGCGAACCCGGGCGCCGGGCAACTGCTGCAATACCTGATCAGCCAGGCCTACATCCCCGAATACCAGGTGCGCTGGCGCTGGAAGAAGAACAGCGTCGCGATCTGGGACAACCGCAGCACCCAGCACTACGCGGTGATGGACTACCCACCGTGCGTGCGCCGGATGGAGCGCGCGGGCATCGTCGGCGACGTGCCGTTCTGAGCGCGTCCGCACCGTAACCGATTCGCAACCCTGAACCACGCGCCGGGCCTGCCGCCCGGCGCGGCGGGATACGCACGCCCGTACGCCCGACATACAACGATTTCCACTGGAGGACGACATGCAATTTCTCGACGATTCGCTGCACCCGGAAAACCAGGACAAGGTAGTCATCACGGTCGCCCCGTACGGCCCCGAATGGATGCCGGCCGATTTTCCGGAAGACATTCCGGTGACGATGGACGAGCACGTGCAGAAGGCCGTCGACTGCTACAACGCCGGCGCGACGGTGCTGCACATGCATGTGCGCGAGCTCGACGGCAAGGGCAGCAAGCGGCTGTCGAAGTTCAACGAGCTGCTCGGCCGGCTGCGCGAGGCGGTGCCCGACATGATCCTGCAGGTGGGCGGCTCGATCTCGTTCGCGCCGGAAGGCGAGGGCGCCGATGCGAAGTGGCTGTCCGACGACACGCGCCACATGCTCGCCGAGCTGACGCCGAAGCCCGACCAGGTGACGGTCGCGATCAACACCGTGCAGATGAACATCACCGAGCTGATGAACCGCCAGGACATCGCCGGCACGTCGCTGAACGATGCCGCGTACTGGGACGCGTACCGCGAGATGACCGTGCCGGCCGGCCCCGGCTGGGTCGACGAACACCTGCGCCGCCTGCAGGCGGCCGGCATCCAGCCGCATTTCCAGCTCACCGGCATGCACGCGCTGGAAACGCTCGAACGGATCATCCGCCGCGGCGTCTATCGCGGCCCGCTGAACGTCACGTGGGTCGGCATCGGCGGCGGCTTCGACGGCCCGAATCCGTACAACTTCATGGAATTCGTGCGGCGTTGCCCGGATGGCGCTTGCATCACGCTCGAATCGCTGATGAAGAACGTGCTGCCGATCAACACGGTCGCGATGGCGCTGGGCCTGCATCCGCGCTGCGGGATCGAGGACACGATCATCGACCAGAAGGGCAACCGGATGACGTCGGTGCAGCAGGTCGAGCAGTGCGCACGGATCGCGCGCGAACTCGGCCGCGACATCGCCACCGGCAAGGAGGCGAAGGCGATCTACCGGATCGGCGTGCAGTACGACGGCATCGACGAGACGCTTGCGCACCTCGGGATGACGCCGAACCGCCGGCCGGGCCAGGCGAACGTGCCGCTGCGGGCGGCCTGACGCGCCGCGCATCCGCGCATCCGCGCATCCGCGCATCCGGGTAGGCGGCCGTGACGGCCGCCGCCCGCCGATCGTTGTGGCGTGGCACCCACCCCTGCGCAGCGCGCGGGAGCGGACTCCGGTCAACGGAGCGGGGCCACGCAAGCCGCGCCGGAGCACGACCGCTCCGGTGCCGGAGGAGACACGCATGCTGATCCATCATGTCGAGCCGTCGATGCAGGACGTCGCCGCCGCCGGCCGGCGCGCGCCCGCGTATGCGTGGCTCGTGTTCGGACTGACCGTCGGCCTGCTGCTGTCGGACTACATGTCGCGGCAGGTGCTCAACGCCGTGTTCCCGCTGCTCAAGCACGCATGGGCGCTGTCGGACACGCAGCTCGGTTCGCTGTCCGGTGTCGTCGCGCTGCTGGTCGGGTTGCTGACGTTTCCGCTGTCGGTGCTCGCCGACCGCTTCGGCCGCGTGCGCAGCATCGTGCTGATGGCCGCGTTGTGGAGCGTCGCGACGCTCGGCTGCGCGCTGTCGACCAACTACGCCGAGATGCTCGTCGCGCGCGGCCTCGTCGGGCTCGGCGAAGCCGCATACGGCAGTGTCGGCGTCGCGCTGATCCTCAGCATCTTTCCGGCACGCCTGCGCGCGACGCTGACCGGCGCGTTCATGGCCGGCGGCGCGTTCGGCTCCGTGTTCGGGATGGCGCTCGGCGGGCTGGTCGGCGCGCATCTCGGCTGGCGCTGGTCGTTCGGCGTGATGGCCGCGCTCGGCATCGTGCTGCTCGTCGCCTATCGCTGCGTCGTGACCGAACGGCGGCTCGCCGCTTATCGGATCGAGCCGTGCCGGCGCGACGCCAGCGCGCCGCGTGACTTGCGCGGCAGCGCGCGTGCGCTGATGTCGGGGCTGTTCGCGTCGCGCTCGGTGATCTGCGCGTATCTCGGCAGCGGGCTGCACCTGTTCGTGCCGGGCGCGCTGTTCGCGTGGCTGCCCAGCTACCTGAACCGTTACTACGCGATGGCGCCCGACCGTGCGGCCGTGCTCGCGGCCGGCTTCGTGCTGCTCGCGGGCGTCGGGATGGTCGGCTGCGGGATCGTCACCGACCGCGTCGGCAAGACCGACGGCAAGCGCAAGTGGCTGACCGCGATCGCGTATTGCGTGCTCACGGGCGTGTGCCTCGCGATTGCGTTCCGGCTGCCGCCCGGGCCGCTGCAGCTCGCGCTTATCTGCGTGGGCATGCTGGTCGGCGCGGGTGCGTCCGGTGCGTCGGGGGCGATGGTCGCGAACCTGACGCCGGCCGCGATCCACGCGTCGGCATTCGCGACGCTCACGCTCGCCAACAACCTGCTCGGCATGGCGCCGGGCCCGCTGCTGACGGGGTGGGTCGCCGATCGCGCCGGGCTCGTCGGCGCGCTGCAATGGATTCCTGTCGTGCCGCTCATGGCTGCCGTGCTGTTCGCGATCGGACGCGCGAGCTACGTGGCCGATCTCGCGCGCGTCGAACGCGAACGCCGCGCGTCCCAACTTTCCTGAATGCTCTGGAGACTGCATGACCCTGACGACCACCCCCACCATCCTGATCGTGCCCGGCTTGCGCGATCACGTCGAAGACCACTGGCAAACGCACCTCGAACGGCGCCTGCCGAACGCGCGCTCGGTCGCGCCGCTCGAAGCCGACAAGCTGAGCCGCGCCGCACGCGTCGCGGCGCTCGATGCGGCGCTGGCCGAGATCGACGGCCCCGTGATCCTGGTCGCGCACAGCGCTGGCGTGATGATTACGGTGCACTGGGCGCGGCAGGCCACGCGCAAGATCCACGGCGCGCTGCTCGCGGCGCCCGCCGATCTCGAGTCGCCGATGCCCGCCGGTTATCCGGCGTCCGATGCGATCGAAGCGAACGGCTGGACGCCGATACCGACCGAACGGCTGCCGTTTCCGAGCGTCGTCGCCGCGAGCCGCAACGATCCGCTCGCGCGTTTTGAGCGCGTCGAGGCGCTGGCGGCCGGGTGGGGTAGCCAGCTCGTCGATCTGGGGGCGGTCGGGCACCTGAACCCGGCGTCGGGGTATGGCGAGTGGCGGGATGCGGAGCCGTTGATCGAGGAGGTGATTGCGCTCGGTGAAGGGCGTGCCAGCTTGACGGCATGACCTTTCAGCGACGCTTGGCAATCCCGGGCCGTCTTCGGCAGGTTGTCGAGCGCCATGATTGAACGCAACGTGGCCGCTGCGTCCGAATGGGGGACAAGCGGCCGATTGCGATCAATTTATATAGCGGGATGTTGCATGGTTCCGAAACGCAAGGTGCTGTACGGGGTTGCGTTGAAACCCCGCACGATCATCCGTCCTACCACCGAAGTCAAAGTTTCCACTCAAGCCGAGAAAGACGACGTGCTTCGCTCGGCTCGAAAAGTCATCTCCGAACATCGGGATGTGCTGATTGCCCTAAAGCATCGTTGATGCCGGCGAGCGCGATCCCTGCCGGATGCCTGCCGAATCGGTTTCTCGAGGGGAAGCCCCTCGGAGATATGACGTCACAAGACACATCCTCATCCAGCGCCGGTCACGCGATCCGCATCGTTTGTTAACCAAATCCCCTTCCACCGGAAGGTGTTTGTCAGGGAAAGTCCCGCCCCGCGCACGGTGGTTTTTTGTTGACCGACATCGTATAACGCCGTCATGATTTCCTGAAAAGAAAGGTCCCATCCACCGACCGAAGTGAGGAGACATGAACGCCACCACGATCGCTCGCCGTGTCCGCCGGATCGCACTCGCCCTGGGTTTCACGCTGTCGGCCGCGGCAGCCGTTGCCGCTCCCGTCTCGCTGAACATCGTCGATGTCGCGGGCAACCTGCAACTCACGCAGAAGGCCATCGAGGCCTTCCGCGACAAGAACCCGAATCTTGTCTCGAACGTCACGTTCACGAACGCGCCGGCGCCTCAATTGCCGGGCAAGATCAAGGCGATGCAGGCGGCGGGGCGCTCGGACATCGACCTCGTCCTGACGGGCACCGACGCGCTGGCCGCCGGCATCGAGCAGAACCTGTGGCTGAAGCTGCTGCCCGACGACGCGGCCGCGTTCCCCGGCGTGCTCGACAAATACGCGCCCGGCCCGCGCAAGATGCAGGATCTCGCGCAGGGCTTCGGTCTCGAAGTCACCTACATGCCGGCCGGCCCGCTGCTCGAATACAACCCGGCGAAGGTCAGCAACCCGCCGAAGACACCCGACCAACTGCTCGCATGGTGCAAGGCGCACCCGAACAAGCTGATCTATGCGCGCCCGGCGAACTCGGGCCCCGGCCGCACGTTCCTGATGGGGCTGCCGTACGTGCTCGGCGACAAGAATCCGCAGGATCCGATCAACGGCTGGGACAAGACCTGGGCGTTCCTCAAGGCGCTGAACGACTGCGTGCCGTACTACCCGGGCGGCACGTCGGCCGTGATGAAGGAGCTCGGCGAGGGCACGCGCGACATGACCGTGACCGTCACGGGCTGGGACCTGAACCCGCGCGCGCTCGGCATCGTACCGGCCGAGTTCAAAATCCAGGCGTTCGACAACATGACGTGGGTCAACGACGCGCACTACATGGTGATCCCGAAGGGCGTGCCGAAAGAGAAGCTCGACGTGCTGTTCAAGCTGATGAACTTCCTGCTCGAACCGGCGCAACAGGCGATGACCTATGACGACGGCTATTTCTATCCGGGCCCGGCGGTGAAGGGCGTGACGCTCGAGATGGCGCCCGCGCACAGCCAGGAGGTGGTCCGCAAGTTCGGCCGCCCCGAGTACGCGAAGCTGCTCGCGGATCGCCCGCACGTGCAGCCGCTCAGCGCGCAGGCGATGGTCGCCGCGTTCCAGAAGTGGGATCGTGAAATCGGTGCGCAGAAGTCGAAGTGACGCGTGAACCCGTGGGCGCCTCGGCGCCCGCGTCAACGGAGTGGGCCGGATGAAACACAGTTTCGAACGGCTGCGGCTCGATGGCGTGTGCCGCAGCTTCACCAATGCGGAAGGCGCGCAGGTCGCCGCGCTGAACGGGCTCGATCTCGAGATCCGGCGCGGCGAGTTCATCGCGCTGCTCGGCCCGTCGGGTTGCGGCAAGTCGACCGCGCTCAACTGCATCGCGGGGCTGCAGCCGCTCACGCGCGGCGGCATCTGGCTCGACGACACGCGCATCGACGTGCTGCCGCCCGAGCGCCGCGGCTTCGGGATGGTGTTCCAGAACTACGCGCTGTTTCCGCACATGTCGGTGCTCGACAACGTCGGCTTCGGCCTCAAGATGCGCGGCGTGCCGAAGCAGGAAACGCGGCGGCGCGCGCAGCAGGCGCTCGAACTCGTGCAGCTCGTCGGGCACGAGGGCAAGCTGCCGGGGCAGCTGTCGGGCGGGCAGCAGCAGCGCGTCGCGATCGCACGCGCGATCGTGATCGAGCCGCCGCTCGTGCTGATGGACGAACCGCTGTCGAACCTCGACACGAAGCTGCGCATCGAAATGCGCGCCGAGATCCGCCGCATCCACACGCAGCTCGAACGCGCGACGATCTACGTGACGCACGACCAGGACGAGGCACTGTCGATGGCCGACCGCATCGTCGTGATGAAGGAGGGCGTCGTGCAGCAGGTCGCGACGCCGAAGGACGTCTACACGCGCCCGCACAACCTGCATGTCGCGCGCTTCATGGGCTATCGCAACGTGTTGTCGTTCACGCTCGAAGGGATGGCCGGCGATTACGTGAAGGTCGCAGGGGGCGGCACGCAACTCACCGGTGTGCCGATGGATGGCTTCGATGCAAAGGACGTGACAGTCGCGCTGCGGCCCGACGACATCGAGCGGGCAGACGATGCGGGCGACAACACGAACACGTTCGATGCCACCGTCGAAACGGTCGAATACGGCGGCCGCGATTCGCTGATCCGCGCGGTCACGCCGTTCGGCGCGATCTGGGCGCGCGTGGCCGGCGAATTCGCGGAAGGCGAGCGGTTGCGGCTGCGCGTTGCGCCGTCACGCACGCTCGTCTACCCGGGAGCGCCGAAATGAGCGGCGTGGCCGCAGCCCGGCTACACAGGGAGGCCGCATGAGCACACTCTCGGCCGGCACCCCGCGCGACGCCAAAGCCTGGCTCGTCACGCCCGCGCTCGGGTTCATCGTCGCGCTGTTCATCTATCCGTTCGCGTACGGCCTCGTGCTGTCGTTCCAGCCGATGAACGGCGGCGGCGCGCTCGCGAACTACGTGCAGTTCTTCACCGACACGGCCATGTGGCCGACCGTGCTCGTCACGCTGAAGCTCGCGGTGCCGGCGACGCTGCTCAACGTCGGCATCGCGGTGCCCGTCGCGTTCGCGCTGCGCCGCAGTTCGCCATACCAGAAGTTCGTCACGACGTTGCTCGTGATTCCCGTGACGCTCGGCACGGTGCTCGTCGCCGACGGGATGCTCACGTATTTCGGGCCGAACGGCTGGTTCCCGCAGGCGCTGCAGGGGCTGCACCTGTACACCGACGAAGTGCGCCTCACGCACAACTACTGGGGTGTGCTGCTGTCGCTGATCGTGTCGGGCTTTCCGTTCGCGTTCCTGCTGATGCTGTCGTACATCAGCGGCATCGACCCGACGCTCGCGCGCGCGGCCGCGACGCTCGGCGCGAACCCGTGGCAGCAGTTCCGGCAGATCTACCTGCCGCTGCTCGTGCCGGGGCTCACGATGGCCGCGTGCCTGTCGTTCGTGCAGGCGTTCTCGGTGTTCCCGTCGGCCGTGCTGCTCGGCGCGCCGGCCGGGCCCACGCGCGTGATCTCGATCGCGGCGGCGGAAGCCGCGTTCGAGAGCTACGACTATTCGCTCGCGTCGGCGATCGCGATCGTGATGGGTTTCGTGCAGTTGCTGGTGGTCGCCTCGATGCTCGGCGCGCGCCGCTTCTTCTATACCGGCGCGGTGACGGGAGGCAAGGGCTGATGGCGACCGACAATCATGCCGCGCGCACCTGGCCGCCGAAACACGATGGGGCCGATGCGCGGGCCGTCGATGCGAGGAAACCGCGCAAGATGAAAAGCAACCTGGCCGGCCGTGCGTGGAAGGCGCTCGTCTGGGGGCTGATGGCGTTCTTCCTGCTGAACGTGATGCTGCTGATCGCGACCGTCGCGGTGAACTCGATCGCGACCCGCTGGTTCGGCACGCCGCTGCCGCAAGGCTTCACGCTGCACTGGTATGCGAAGGCGTGGGAGGACTTCCAGCTCGCGAGCGTGCTGTGGGTGACCGTCGAGGTCGTCGGCGCGGTCGTGCTGCTGTCGATCGCGCTCGGCGTGCCGGCCGCGTATGCGCTCGCGCGCGTGCAGTTTCGCGGCAAGCGCTTCGCGCTGCTGGTGTTCCTGCTGCCGCTGATGGTGCCGCCCGTCACGTACGGGATCCCGATGGCCACCGTGATGTACAAGGTCGGGCTCGCGGGCACCTTGCCCGGCGTGATCCTCGCGAACCTCGTGCCGGCGCTGCCGTTCGTGATCCTCGTGATGACGCCGTTCATCGAGCAGATCGACCCGAATCTCGAAGCCGCCGCGCGCATCTTCGGCGCAAACACGTGGCGCTATTTCCGCTACGTGCTGCTGCCGCTGCTCGTGCCCGGCATGCTCGCGGCGGGGCTGCTCGTGCTGGTGCGCACGATCGGGATGTTCGAGCTGACCTTCTTCACCGCGGGGCCGAGCACGCAGACGCTCGTCGTCGCGCTGTATTACGCGGTGTTCTCGACCGGCGTGCGCGCGCCGCAGTCGATCGACGCGATGGCGATGATCTACATGGCCATCACGCTCGTGTGGGTCGTGATCGCGCTGCAGTTCGTGAGCCCGACGCAGCTCGTCAGCCGCGTGAAGCAGGAGCGGCAGTAGGCGAGGGCGACGCACGGGCGCGCGATGCCGCTTGCGCATCCGTGCAATTGGTTACAAATGGATACCGCGCCCGACACGCGGACGTTGCAGACTACGCGGCGTTCACCCGATAACGGATATCCATGAAGTTCCACACGCTGCTGACACTCGCCGGGGCATCGACGCTGCTGGCCGCCTGCAACCTGCTCCACGACGGCCCCGGATCGAGCGACGTCGATGCCGCCGTGCGCCGCGCACTCGAGGCGGAAAACCACGGCGGCCTGAACGCGCTGTTCGGCCAGCCGCTGCCCGTCTCGGCCGATGTCGTGTCGGCGAAACCCGACGGCGATTGCAAGAAGCTCGGCGATCGCACCTACTCGTGCGACGTCGTGGTCACGTGGCGCAATGCCGACTACAAGCCGTCGCGCGCGAACCTGACCTTCGTGAAGGCCGCCGACGGCTCGTGGCAGACGTCCGGCGTCGACGCGGCGATCGTGACGGGCACCGCAAAATCGCTGGTCGACGAGATCGGCAAGGCGTGGCCCGGCAATGCGGCGAGCGGCGCGTCTGCGCCGCAGTGACGCAAGCAGGTGGCGGGCGGGTCGCTTCCGTCCCGTGATGCGCGGTCTGTCGCGCGTGAAGGCCGCACGGTTCCTTCTGCTCGACCGACGGCACGCCAGCGACCGGTTGCCGCGCGCACGTCGCGGCCTGCATCGGGGCGGGGGCGGGTCAGCGCCCGCGACTCGGCTGGCCGGATACGGTTGCCGGCAGCGCCGGACGGCCGGACGCGGCCGACCCACCGGCTTCCGCGCCGATCCCCGACGACTGCGCGATGCGTGCTTCGGCCGCCTGGATATCTTCCGGGTACTGGCCTTTCAGCGGCTTGTAGCCGGCTTGTTCAACCTGGCGCAACTGCGCGACGACGTCGGCGCGCGTGACAGGGCCATTGGCCGTCTGCGCAAACGACACGGCGGGCGACGCGATCGCAGCTGCGAGGACGAGCAGGGAAAGGGCAGGTTTCATCTTCAGGATCTCCGAACAGGACAGGGTGGCCGGCACGGCGCGGACACCGCAACCGGTCAACCCATCTTGTTCGACCGGTGCTTAAGCGCGGATTAACGGAGAAAAAGGGCGCGAGCACCGGGTCCGCGCGCGATTGAACGCATCCTCGGTATGCGGGCTGCCTTATAGGGAAAACCCTTATTTCGAGATATAATCACGGCCTAAGAGATAGGTCGAACCATGCCTGAACGTTTCCAAACCCTTGAAAAATTTGTGTTTTCCCTCGTCGTGATGTCTGCCGTCGTGTGCTCGGCATTCCTCGCGTACGAGCGTCACCCCGAGATCAAGATCGCGCTGCACGAAGGCGAAGCACTGATGCGCGAGAGCGCCAAGTATTCGGTCATCTGCTCGCCGTCCAAGGTCGATCCTTGCGTCGAGATGTCCGCTTACTGACATTCGCGCCGATAACGGTGTGCTGCTGTCGAAACGGGCGTTTCCAGGATTCGCCCGATTCAGTTTCAGACGCGCGCTACAGCGCCGGCGGCCCGGATTCCTTGAAGTAGCGCCCATCAGGAATTCGCAACCGGCCGCAAGACCGGGCGGATGCACGAGCCCGCCACGTGCCGAGTCGCTGACGTAAGCAGCCCCCCGAATTCAGCCGGCCCCGCTTCGAGCAATCGAGCGGGGCCGTTCTGTTTGCGCGGTTCAAATGACCTCCCGCCACGCCGTGCTCATCGCCCGTCATACCACATGCCGCGGCGTGCCGCCCGCGAACGCGGCGACGTTATCCACGAGCTGATCGGCGAGCGTCTGCATCGCTTCGTCGCTTGCCCACGCAACGTGCGGCGTCAGGATGAACGCCGGATGCGACAGGATCGCGTGGAACGGATGCGCGGCCGGCAGCGGCTCCTGCGTGACCACGTCGAACCCCGCGCCCGCGATCTGCCCCGACTGCAAGGCGCCGACGAGCGCGCTTTCGTCCACGAGCCCGCCGCGCGCGGTATTGATCAGCAGCGGCCGGCGCACCATCCGCGCGAACGCGGCCGCGTCGATCAGGTGCCGCGTCGCAGGCGTGAGCGGGCAGTGCAGCGTGATCACGTCGCTGTCGCGCAGCAGTGTGTCGAGCGGTGCGTAGTCGTCCCCCGACGCCTCGCCGTGCGCCGCGAACCGCACGCGCATGCCAAGCGCGCGGGCGATGCCGGCCACCGCGCGCCCGAGCACACCATCGCCGACGATCCCGAGCGTCGAACCGGCCAGGTCGCGAATCGGATGATCGAAAAAGCAGAACTGCCCGCTGTCGAGCCAGCGCCCCGCGCGCACCGCGTCGCGGTACGCGACGAGGCTGCGGCGCAGCGCGAAGATCAGCGCGAACGTGTGCTCGGGCACCGTGCGGGCCGCATACCCGCGAATGTTGCTCACGACGATGCCGCGCGCCGCGCACGCGTCGAGATCGACGATGTCGGTGCCCGTCGCGGCGATCGCGATCATCCGCACGCGCCGCGCATCGGCGAGCGTGGCGGCATCGAGCCGTACCTTGTTGGTCACGACGATGTCCGCGTCGCCGATGCGCGCGGCAATCTCGTGCGCGGCCGTCCGGTCGAACGTGCGCAACACGTGCGGAAACGGAAACGGCTTCAGTACGGTGTGCGGCGACAGCGTCGCGCGGTCGAGAAACACGATCTTCGCGGGAGAGGAAACAGAAAACATGGCGGGGCTCGCTGACAGGCGCCCGGCGGGCGCGGAACGGGTTCGATTCTGCCGGCGGCGCGCATGCCGTCGTTTGACCGTTGCGCGAGTGCGCTTTCCCGGATGGAAAGGCTGACGCACCGCAGATGGGAACGTGCGAGGCACACGCCTTTCCGTTTCGGAAAGGCTGGTTGAGCATCGATCGATGTTCGCCGGGCGCGAACGCCGTCATGATCGCCGTCATCGACACCACGATTTCATCGGAGACAGCCATGACACGCCCCCTGGACGGCATCCGCGTGCTGGAACTCGGCCAACTGATCGCCGGGCCGTTCGCGGGCCGGATGCTCGCCGAATTCGGCGCGGACGTGCTCAAGGTCGAGCCGCCCGGGCTCGGCGATCCGCTGCGCAAATGGCGGCTGCTGCACGACGGCACATCGGTGTGGTGGGCCGCGCAGTCGCGCAACAAGACCTCGCTCACGCTCGACCTGCGTACGCCCGAAGGGCAGGACGTCGTGCGCCGCCTCGTCGCCGAGACCGACGTGCTGATCGAAAACTTCCGGCCCGGCACGCTCGAAGGCTGGGGGCTCGGCTGGGATGCGCTGTCCGCGATCAATCCGGGGCTCGTGATGCTGCGCGTGTCGGGCTTCGGTCAGACGGGCCCGTACCGCGACCGTCCCGGCTTCGGCGTGATCGCCGAGGCGATGGGCGGCCTGCGACACCTGACCGGCGAGCCCGGCCGCACACCGGTGCGCGTCGGCATCTCGCTCGGCGATTCGCTGTCGGCGCTGCACGGCGTGATCGGCGTGCTGCTCGCACTGCGGCATCGCGAGCAGCAGGGCGGCAAGGGGCAGGTCGTCGACGTCGCGCTGTACGAATCGGTGTTCAACCTGATGGAAAGCCTGCTGCCCGAATACTCGGCGTTCGGCGCCGTGCGCGAGGCGGCCGGCAGCAGCCTGCCCGGTATCGCGCCGACCAATGCGTACCGCTGCCGCGACGGCAAGTACGCGCTGATCGCCGGCAACGGCGACAGCATCTTCCGGCGCCTGATGGAGCTGATCGGCCGGCCCGATCTCGGCAACGATCCCGCGCTCGCGCACAACGACGGGCGGGTCGCGCAGGTCGAACGGATCGACGCGGCGATCGGCGCGTGGAGCGCGCAGCACGATCTCGACGCCGTGCTGGCCGCGCTGAACGAAGCGCGCATCCCGTCCGGGCGCATCTACGACGTGGCCGACATCGCGGCCGATCCGCATTACCGTGCGCGCGACATGCTCGTCGATGCCGCGCTGCCCGACGGCACGCCCGTGCTCGTGCCCGGCATCGTGCCGAAGCTCGGCGCGACACCCGGGCGCATCGAACACGCGGCGCCCGCGCTCGGCGCGGATACCGACGCGGTACTCGACTCGCTCGGCATCGATGCGGCGACGCGCGACGACTGGCGCACGCGCGGCGTGATCTGAGACGCGGAAACAGGAGCAGACAACATGAACGGGCAACGCAAACGGCTCTACCTTCACGAAGTCGCGACACGCGACGGTTTCCAGAACGAAGCGGCGTTCGTCGACACCGACGACAAGATCGCGCTCGTCGATGCGCTCAGCGCGTGCGGCTACGCGAAGATCGAGGTCACGTCGTTCACGTCGCCGAAAGCGATCCCCGCGTTGCGCGACGCGGAGGCCGTGATGCACGGCATCGCGCGCGTACCGGGTGTGGTCTATACGGTGCTCGTGCCGAACGTGCGCGGCGCCGAGCGTGCGCTGTCGTGCGGCGTCGACGAAGTGAACCTCGTGATGTCGATGAGCGAAAGCCACAACCGCGCGAACCTGCGGATGACGCGCGAGCAATCGTTCGCGCAGTTGCGCGACGTGATCGACGCGGTACGCGGCACGGGGGTCGCGATCAACGTGTCGCTGTCGACCGCGATGGGCTGCCCGATGGAAGGCGACGTGCCGGTCGAAGGCGTGCTCGCGTGGATGCAGCGCTTCGCGGATCTCGGCGTGCACGGCTTCACGCTGTGCGATACGACGGGCATGGCGTTTCCGTCGCAGGTACGCGACCTGTCGGCACGCGCCCGCGAACGCTTCGGTGCGCTACAGCTCACGCTGCACTTCCACAACACGCGGGGAATGGCGCTCGCGAACACGCTTGCAGCACTCGATGCCGGGATCGACCGCTTCGACGCATCGCTCGGTGGTCTCGGCGGCTGCCCGTATGCGCCGGGCGCGACCGGCAACGCGTGCACCGAAGAACTCGTGCACATGCTCGAACTCGACGGCTACGATACGGGCGTGGATCTCGCGGCCGTGCTGGCCGCGTCGGCACGGCTGCCGGCGCTGATCGGTCATGACGTGCCGAGCCAGATCCTGAAGGCCGGGCGCCGCTCGGACCTTCATCCGCCGCCGCGCGCGGACGCCGGCGACATGCCCGCGCAACGTGCTTTCTCATGAACAACGAACCGGAGCGAATTTCATGGCGCTGATTGACCACCTCGACCATCTCGTACTGACCTGCGTCGATCCCGACAGGACCAGGCATTTCTACACCGAGGTGCTGCAGATGCAGCTCGAAACCTTCGGCGCCGGCCGGCTCGCGTTCCGCTTCGGCAACCAGAAGATCAACCTGCACGTGCGCGGCGCGGAATTCGAACCGAAAGCGCATGTGCCGGTGCCCGGCGCGCTCGACCTGTGCTTCATCGCGGCGGTACCGCTCGACGACGTGATCGCGCATCTGAAGCGCGTCGAATGGCCGATCGTCGAAGGGCCCGTCGAACGCACAGGCGCAACGCAGAAGATCCGGTCGGTCTACGTGCGCGATCCCGACCTGAACCTGATCGAGATCTCCGAGTTGATCTGACCGTCGGCGCAGCGCCGGCCGTATCGCGTGCCGCAGGAGCGCGTCGGTGCGGCCGCATGCCGCGCCGATCTCCCGCCGAAAACGGACAGCCGGTTTCCGCGCTCGCCGATTCCGGATAGCCGGCCCGTGGCACGCTGCGGATAATGCGTGCATCGGCGACCGAGAGGCCGCCCTCGCACCGGACGCGACGCTTGCGTCCGCGCTTTCCGCAACCCGACCAGGCGATTCCCGATGACGATTCTCTATCGCGGCATGGACCGCGCGGCGCTCGACGCCGCCTATCTGAACACGAAGGTGGTGCCCGATTTCCCGGCGTTGCTGGCGTCGATGCAGGCGCGTAGCGCGGCGCTTTACGCAGCGGCATCCGGCCGGCGCGACCTGCGTTACGGCGCACGACCCGCGCAGCGGTTCGACTGGCTGTCGTGCGGTCAGCCCGATGCGCCGCTGTTCGTGTTCATTCACGGCGGTTACTGGCAGCACTGTGCGAAAGAGGATTTCGCGTATGCGGCGAGCGGGCCGCTCGCGCGCGGTTTCGACGTGATACTCGCCGAATACACGCTTGCGCCGGTCGCGACGATGACCGACATCGTCGGCGAGATCGGTGCGCTGCTCGATTACCTCGCGAACGACCCCGACGGCCTCGGCACCGCGAAACGGCCGATCCACCTGAGCGGCCATTCGGCGGGCGGCCACCTGACGGCCGTGCACCGCGCGCATCCGGCCGTCGTGTCGGCGCTTGCGATCAGCCCGCTCGTCGATCTCGAACCGATCTCGCTGTGTTGCCTGAACGACAAGCTGCAGATCACCGCGCACGAGGTCGACGCGTACAGCCCGTTGCGCCATATCGGGTCCGGCGCGCCGACGGTCGTTGCGGTCGGCGACGCCGAGCTGCCCGAACTCGTCCGGCAGGCACGCGACTACGCGACGGCCTGCGAAGCGGCGGGCGAGCGGAGCGTCCACGTCGGGCTGCCCGGCATGCAGCACTTCGACGTGCTCGACGATCTCGCGAAGCCGGACGGCGCGATGCTTGCCGCATTGCGGTCGTTCGCGCCGCGTTAGGCGTGCCATTTCGCACTCACACGGCCGGGCGTATGATCGGCGCTAGGCCGCGGCGCTGACGGCATGCGCCGGCATGGCCTTCCCAGGACCCACGACATGGTGAACCCGCTTCATTTCGATCTGCAGTCGCTGCGCGTGTTCGCGCTCGTTGCCGAGCACGGCAGCCTGACGAAAGCGGCCGAACACGGCCAGCTCACGCTGTCCGCGGTCAGCAAGCGCATCGCCGAGCTCGAAAGCGTGACGGGCAGTGCGCTGTTCGTCCGGCATGCGCGCGGCGTCGAGCTGACGCCCGCGGGCCGTGCGCTGCTCGACCATGCGGCGAAGGTGATCGAGCAGGTCAACCGGATGGCGCACGAGATGAGCGACTACGTCGCCGGCGTGCGCGGCCACATCCACGTGTGGACCAACACGTCCGCGATCGTCCAGTTCCTGCCCGCTGATCTCGCCGCGTTCCTCACCGACAATCCGGGCATCAAGGTCAGCCTCGAGGAGCGGCTGAGCCACGAGATCGTCGACGCGCTCGCGTCCGGCAAGGCCGATCTAGGCGTGTTCGCCGACAACGTGCCGGCCCCCGGCATCGAACGGCGGCTGTACCGGCGCGACGAGCTCGTGCTGCTCGTGCCGCGCACGCACCGGTTCGCCGCGCGCGACAGCATCCGCTTCGCGGATACGCTCGACGAGGACTATGTCGGGCTCAGCGACGGCAGTTCGCTGCTCGCGCGCATGACCGACGCCGCGTTCGCGGTCGAGCGCTCGCTGAAGCTGCGGATCCAGGTATCGAATTTCGACGGCGTGAGCCGGATGATCGAAGCGGGGCTCGGCATCGGCATCCTGCCGCGCGATGCGGTGACCGGCGAGCGCGCGGCGCGGCTCGGGGTCGTGAAGCTCGACGATGCGTGGGCCACACGAACGCTGTGGGTTGGCGTGAAGGCGGGCAGTGTGCTGACGACCGATATCGCGAAGCTGTTCGATTTCATGTCGGCACGGTGAAGCGGTCGGCAAGCGTCAAAAGCCCTGGAACGTGGCCAGAAAGCTGCCTCGGCAGGTTGGCCCGCCGGCGTCAACTGACTGATTGCCACTCAGTGACAACCAGGTAGTCCGATGCCCGATCATGCCTCACGCGGGCGTCGTGTTGTGGACGGCCGTCGTGAGGTGCTTACCGAGCTTGCTCAACACGATGGTGTTCACGCACATCCCGGCAAGCCTGTTTCCGTCTATGGCGTCCAGAGAACAGCGTGCATGGCTCCGCTCGCAGTATTCGCGACGCCAACCACTTGTCCATGATCGTTAATCCCCAAAGCTCGGCTGAAGGTACCACCCGGGAGCGTACCGAGATCGGACATCACCCCGTCTTGAAACAGAAAAGCATGCACGGCTCCGCTTGCGGTGCTCGCCTCGCCGACCACGGCACCGCGGTTGTTAATTCCGAAAGCTGCGCTATAAGTGCCACCGGGGAGCATACCGAGATCGGACATTACCCCTTTGCGAAGCAGAAAGGCGTGCATGGGCCCGTTCGCGGTGCTCGCCTGGCCGACCACCTCGCCGCGGTCGTTGATCCCGAAAGCTGCGCTATAAGTGCCACCGGGGAGCGTGCCGAGGTCTGACATCACCCCGCTTTCAAACAGGAAAGCATGTGCGGGCCCGGTTGTGACAATCGCCCAACCCACGATTTGGCCGCGGTTGTTGATCCCGGTCGCTACGCTAAAAGCGGCACCGGGGAGCCAGGTCAGCCCCCCGTCTTCATACAGAAAAGTCGCTGAATGTGGACGACCGTGTCTGGGGCCGGAGTTGCCGACCACCTGGCCGCGATTGTTGATGCCGGTAGCGTCGACGCGGCTGTCAATACCGATGTTCAGGCCGGTCATCACCCCTTTTTCAAACAGAAAAGCGTCCGTAGGCCCGACGCTCCTGATCGTCGAACTTCCGACCACTTGGCCTCGCTCGTTAATCGCGTAGGCTTGGCTAGATCCGCTACCGGAGAGCGTGCCGAGGTCGGTCATCACCCCACCTTCAAACAAGAAGGCATGCGTGCCCCCGCTCGCGATGTCCGCTTGGCCCACCACTTGGCCGCGATTGTTGATCCCGGCAGCTTGGCTGGAGTCGCCACCGAGCGTGCCCAGGTCCTGCATGGTGACACTTTGGGCGGAGGCAGGCTGGAAGGCCGCGACAGCCAAAAGGGCGAAAGCCATCAGGACGCGGTGAACGTAGTAGCGCCCACCGCTCTTTACTTTGCGTGCGGATTCCATCTTGATCCCCTTCCTGGGACATGGCCCACCTCGCGATCTGTCGCAGCCAGGGCCAAAGCTGCCGCGAAGGCTACCGACAGACTGTTCGGATACGTCGTGCTCATGACGCGCGCACCGATCAAGTCCAATTGACTGGAGGTATGCGGGCTTTGTCTGCAAACGCACTCACCCTCGCCCCCCCTCGGCACCTGCGTATCCAAGCTATAGGCGTGCCCGACGTGTTTTGGCATTGATTTCATTGAAAAAAAGCCGGCGATTGGTGATGGCTTGGTTGAGAAAATCGAAATATGTTTCATGCACGACACGGCGCGGACCTCGCCAAACCGTGGAGCGTAGACGAAGAGCCTCTTTGCGCTCGTCGATATTGGCTTCCGGCGAAAACGCGATGTGTTTCAATGCTGAAACTCGGCCAAGCTCGGACACCTGCGGACAAATCGCGATCGTCTCCATGATTGGCGATCGTGGACGCGATCTCATGCGATGCCCAGGTTAGTCCGGGATCATGCATGCCGAACGTGCGGAACGGGAGACGGCCTTGGCGAGGCGCTTACGTTGAGAATTCAAAGGTTATCAAAGCGATTTCGGCACACGGTCAATCGAAGACAGGTTGATTATTCGAATCAAGATTGACGTTCCGTTTGTGAATTCGCACGATTCCGCCTGTCAATGTCGACTGAACGAGGATTGCGAATGGACCGACTCGAAGCTTGCATGGTTGCCGCCGATGCCGCGCCGCGCACAAAACCTTCAAACTACCCGGAGCCGTTTGCGTCTCGCATGACGGGGCGGGAGAAGAAACCGCTTGGCGATCCGTTCGGCTTGAGTCAATTTGGCGTGAACTTGACGATATTGCGTCCCGGTGCAGTATCCGCTCTCCACCATCAACACTCGAAGCAGGACGAGTGGGTGTATGTGCTCAGCGGCGAGGTCACGCTCTACCTCGGTGACGATCATTATCTGATGCGGCCGGGAATGTGCGCAGGCTTTCGCGCGAACGGCACGCCGCACCATATACAAAACAACTCGACAGGCGATGCCACGATCATCGAAGTCGGCAGTAGAGTCGCGGGCGACGCAGTCAGCTATGCAACCGACGACCTCGTCGCAGTGATGAATTCAACTGGCCAATGGGTTTTCGAACACAAAAACGGTGAGCCGTATTGATTCCCATGTCTGGTTTGGACAAGGCCGAGCGTCTATATCGGGTCACCCACGACCTTCGGCATCGGGCAGCAATCGGCCACGACGGGTCGTTCGACATACCGGCGCGGATCGCTGACAATCGGACGTCGACGATAGGGAGTCGAGCTAAACCGAACCCACTCTTATGAACGAAAATACCTTGCAAGCCGGGGTTCGCGTGAGCCCGCGATCGAGCGACCGAATCCGCGACGTAATCGCGCTGATACTTGGATTGCTCATGTTCAGCCTCGCTGGTTCGGCACGGGCATACACGGACACTATCTGTCGGGAATACTGGTATCCGCAGGCGCGTGCTGGCAAAAGCATGGGCGCGCTGGCCGCCGAGCGCGAGGGGCCGTGCCAGCATCCGCCGGTCAAGATGCTGAGCGACCAGTATGGCGTGATCAATGGCCGGGGGTATTTCATCTCGGAATTGCACGAATTACATGATGCGTGTTCGCACGGCGGGCCGGTACCCGATCTGGCCTGTCTTTTACCGTCGCATATGCGTCGTCATGAAGACGACGTGGCACGACATTATTATCTGCTCACGCAACGAGGTTCGGCGCTGCGCATTCTGGATCGACTCCACGCTACCGACGGCCAGCTGGTATTCGACGGCGCCGACGTGATTCCGGGCGCCGATCCCGCGACCTTCAAGACCTTTGTGCCCAAGGGCGCAAAAGCCGACGATGGGTGGGCGTACGACCGCAACCACGTGTATCTGGAAGAGCGAATGGCCCCGAAGATGGTGCCTGGTCCGGTCGAAGTGATCGGTAATACCTTCGCAGTCAATGCTGGACGCGTATTTTCAGTCGACGCCCTCGAGGGCCCCGTTTATCGGCCTGAAATCAAGGCGCCGCTGAAGCTGCTGAGCCCGCCGGCCTCACTCCAACCCGCCATCATCAGCGACGGCGAGCGTGTCTACCTGGGCCGGAAGCCGCTTGACGGCGTGCGGGCGGCCACGTTCCAGATGCTGGTTCCGGTGTGCCCGGTGCCCGGCGCACCCGATTTGAAATGCGTCCACAATGTCCAGCCGGACGAGTTCCGGGTAGCCCGCAGTGGCCTGGATGTGCTGTATTTCCACGAGTTCGACGATATCAAGCGCATCGCCAATGTGCCCGACTTCGTTTATTTTCTGATATCGGGCTCGTCGTATCTCGGTATCGGTGGAAAGCAGATCTTCGATCTTGACCCGTTGCATCAAAGCTACGGCGCAGGCGTCATGAAAAGTAGCGTGCAAATCGCCGGTCATTTGAGTGGCCCGGTAGCAGGCTACCTGGCCGACGACCTCGGGTTCATCAACCTGCGGAGTGCATTGTCGAGGGACGATGGGCCGTTGTGCGGCGCGCTCGCGAAGCTCGCCGCGCCGACGCCGGCGCACCGGTTTGGTCCGCTCCGGCCCATCGCGCCACAGAAATTGCCGGCCGGCTTCTCGATCGGCTATGAAAACACTCACTACCGGTATCTTTTCAAGACTGCTGACGATACGACACTCGAGGACACCGTGGTCGATCTCGGCAACGGCAAGCGGATGCGGGCGACGTGGTGCGGGGACGATATCCAGCTGCAAGGGTCAACCACCACGAGCAACAATTAGGCAGGAAAGGACCGGCTCGCAGATCTTGCTGAATGCGCAGCGTCGACCGGTCGCAGTCAGTCGGCGCCGGCCTCGAGATCGTCGAGAGTCGATACGAGCGCAGGTGTTTATCGCGCCTGGTTTGCGTTTCGTCCATTGGGAGGACTTGTGCGAGTTGAAGTTCAAATCGTCAATGCGTTGACAGACGGACATGCCGGAGGCAATCCTGCCGGCGTGGTGATTGATGCGGATGCGCTTTCGGCAAACCAGAAGTTGTATGTTGCCCGGCAGGCCGCATTGTCGGAAACCGCATTCGTGTCGAAATCGGATATTGCGACGGTCAAGGTGGAATTTTTCACGCCGACGCGGCAGATCGCTCATTGCGGCCATGCCACCATCGCCACGTTTTCTCTGTTGAGCGCAATCGGCAGGGTGGATGACGGACAGTCGTCGAAAGAGACGATCGACGGATGCAGAGACATCGTGATCGATGGCAATACCGTTCTGATGGAGCAGCGTTCCCCGATTTATCGCTCGATCGAAGCGGACTCCCCGTTCTCCGCAAGAATCGCTCAATCGCTGGGCGTATCGACGGCTCAAATTTATAGCGTCGAAAGCCCGACCGTCGTCAACACCGGCAACAGCTTCCTGATGATTGCGTTGCCCGACGAGCCGTCCGTGGCTGCGATTCGTCCGGACCAGCGAGCGATTGAATCGATCAGCGACGATCTGGATTTGATCGGTTACTACGTCTTCTCGACGACGACGAAAATACCCGGGCGCCATGCAGGCACCCGCATGTTCGCGCCGCGTTTCGGCATTGCCGAAGAGTCGGCGACCGGAACGGCAGCCGGGCCGCTGGCGTGCCTGCTATACGAGCGGATGGGGGCGGGCGACACGGAAATCATCATTGAACAAGGGCACTTGATGCCACAACCTTCGCCGAGCGTCATCAAAGTCATGCTCGATGTCGAAGGCGGCAGGATCTCGCGATTGATGGCCGGAGGCACCGGGGTGGTCACGCGATCGATCACTGTCGAGATCTGAGGTTGCTTCGAACGTCCGCTTCCCGAATGTCCGAATGGCTTCAATAGGGCGGTTAATCACGTTGCCGATTGCGTCAGCTACATCGACCGCCTTTTGATATCGAAGCTCATCCGGATAGCATCCCTTGCGGGCGAACTCGCCATGAATTCACTTCCCGAGCTTTTTGATGACGTTCCGTTCTCGGGCCGCAGAATCTCGGGCAGAGGAATTCAATCAGGCCTCCTCACATCCCGAGTGCCTCGGTGACTTTCCTGCCGAATCCCGCATACCGGTTCACCGGCTCGTTCGCGAAGACGAAACGGATATAGGCGCCTCCGTGTTGCCGACCCCAGCCCGTCATCGCCGTCGCGCATACGTCCAGTTCGAGCAGCCGCTCCGACATCTGTTCACCCGTAAGACCGAAATCCGACACGCGCAGCAGCATCGACCAGCCGCCCGCAGGCATGCCGAACGGCAGGCCGTGCAGCTCGGCGGCAATCGCGTCGCGTCGACGCTGCAGTTCCGCGACGTAATCGGGCAGGTCGATCGTCGAGCGCTCGAGCGCGAGGGCGGCGGCCTCCTGCGCGATGCCGACCGGCACGACCACGTTCGCGAGCGACACCGCAACCAGATCGGGGATGAGCGCATCCGGCGCCACGATCCAGCCCACCCGCCAGCCGATCATCCGCAACTCCTTCGACGCCGAGCCCACCGTGATCGTGCGCTCGGCCATGCCGGGCAGCCGAGCCGGATGAACGACCTTGCGCCCGTCGAACAACAACCGCTCCATCGCGCTGTCGACGATCAGCAACAGGTCGTGCTGCACACACAGACCGGCGACGAAGGCCCAGTCCTCCTCGTCAAGCACCGCGCCGGAAGGCATCGACGGGGACATCAGCAGCATGGCGCGCGTCTTCGGGCCACACGCGGCGGACATCGCCGCGCGATCGAGTTTCCATTCCGCGCCCGGGTGAAAGCTGAACGGGATCTGCACGGGTGAGCCGCCGGCCAGCCGCACGCGGTTGAGCAGCCCCGCATAGGTCGGGTCGGTCAGAATGACCTCGTCGCCGACTTCCAGCACCGCCAGCAGGACGTTCAGGATGCCGGACAGGCCGCCCGCCGACACGATGACGTTGTCGGCCCGGTAGTTCACCCCCGTCTGCACGGTGACGTGCGCTGCAACGCTGGCGCGCAGCCGGTCCTGGCCGACGAATGGCAGATACGAATTCGCGGCATCCTCGCTCGCCGCCGCACGCGTTCGCGCGAGCGCATCGGCGTGCGGCGGGATATCCGTATCGAGATTCTCCAGTCGGAGCACGTCGCGGCCAGAGTGGTCCGCGATAGATCCCATGCGGTCGACGCCGATACCGGCGATCTCCTGCAGTCGGGCGGGGCGGCGGTGGCGCATGTCTGTCTCCCGATCTGTTACTATAGATAATAGATAATCTATTCTGATGGTGGTTGAGATGAATGGCGATGTCAAGGACGATCGCTCGGTCGCGGCGCATATCGCGCAGTCGATTGCCGCCCGGATCGTTTCGGGTGAACTTGCGCCGGACGAGCGGCTCAAGCAGGACGAGTGGGCCGACGCGTTCAGTACGAGCCATGTGCCGGTCCGCGAAGCGTTTCGCCGGCTCGAGGCACAAGGGCTGGTCATCGCGGAGCCTCGGCGTGGGGTGCGCGTGGCGCCGCTCGATGTGGAGGCGGTCATTGAGGTCTCCCGCATGCGGGCTGCGCTCGAACCGCTCGCGCTCCGGTACGCGATTCCCCGCTACACCGAAGATGACCTGGCACGCGCTGCGTCCTTTCTCGAGGCCGACGCACCATCGGGAGACATCGCCGCGCTCGAACGCATCAATCGAGGCTTTCATCAGGCGATCACCATGCCGTGTGGCATGCCGCGGGTCGTCTCCGTGATCGCGGATCTGCATCAGGCCAGCGCGCGCCATCTGTTTGCCGCGTGGAAATGGCTCGACTGGCGTGCGCGCTCCGACAACGAGCATGTCGAGATATTCGATGCGGCACGCGCCGGCCGGGTCGACGAAGCCTGCGAGCGCCTGGCCACACACATCGCCGACGCCGGTCAGGCACTGACTGACGCGCTACGACAAAAAGCGATCCCGGCGGAGCCGGATGCCTGATACTTGGCCAGTTGCACAACGACGGAGATGCACATGGTGTTCTTTGCCTGCTCCAGGATCGGCGTCACCGCATTCGAAAGTCTATGGCGCGACAACAAGGCTCACCGCCTGTGGGTGGATGCTGGCGTACTGACTGAAGAAGAGATGGCCGCGCTTCGCTCTACGGGAATGCTCGTCACGAACTTCACAGGCCATGCTCGCGCAGGAGACGTCCAGGAAATGGTGCAAGCAGTTGCCGTCATTCAAGAGCATCATCCTGCAGAGCCGATCTGGATCGAGGCTGCGTGACACGCGAAGTCTTTCTCGCACGAGACGTTCGCTGAGCGTTGTCACTCAGCCGCGGTCGGTTGCCGCCGCCTCGGGCCGGCGGCAGTCGGAGGCCATGCACGGTTGGTCGTGACCTTTTGACCGTCGTCGCCGGCCCGTTTCTTTCACTCTCTTTACACGGTGCCAAGTTGCGTCAGCGATGACCTCCGGGCCGGGGAACACGCGTGTTCCCCGGGCTTGGCGCCGTACACGCTATCCCCCCGTAAAGCCTGCGCGCTCGCGCAGTAAATTTTCACACTCGACACAATATTCGCGCGGCTGAAACGTCTTCAGGCACATGGACCGCCACTCACTTCACGCACGATGACCGACCCAGACCGCGACATCACCGCGATCGTGATGCGTGAACGAACGAGGCTCGTGAGCTTTATCCGGCGTCGGATACGCGACCCGGACGATGCCGAGGACGTTCTGCAGGATGTGTTTCACGAGTTCGTTCAGGCTTACCGGCTACCGGCGCCAATCGAACAGGCGAGCGCGTGGCTTTTCCGTGCCGCGCGCAACCGTATCGTCGACCGCTTTCGCAAGAAGAAGGAGCAGCCGCTGGCGGATCGGTTCGACGCCGAGGATGACGCGAACGACGAGTATCGCCTGGACCTCGCGCTACCTGCGCACGATGCCGGCCCCGAGGCGCTCTACGCGCGCACGCTCTTGCTCAAGGCCCTGCAGGATGCGCTCGACGAGTTGCCGGCGAATCAGCGCGAGGTATTCATCGCGCACGAACTGGAGGGCCGCTCCTTCAAGGAGATGGCCGCGCAAAGCGGTGTCGCGCTCAATACGCTGCTCGCTCGCAAACGCTATGCGGTCTTGCATCTGCGTGCCCGGCTGCAGCCTGTTTATGACGAACTGGACAATACCTAGAGGAGTCGACAGATGAATTTCCGAATCAGATGTGCCGGCAAGGCGCTGCTCGTGGTGATCGCCATCGCGGTGCTCGGATGGGTCGTCATGATGTTGTGGAACTGGGTAATGCCGGCGCTATTCATCGGCGCCCGCACGATCGACTTCGCCCATGCGCTGGGCCTGCTCGTGTTGAGCCGCATCCTGTTCGGCGGCTTCCGTGGACACCGCGGCTGGCGCGGTCGGCGCCACTGGCGCAAGTGGGAATCCATGACGCCCGAAGAACGCGAGCATTTCCGGACCGCGTGGCGATCCGGCAGCAACCGGCCCGACGGGGAGTGAACGTGCGCGAAAAATCAACGGGCGACTGCAAACAGAAACCGGGCGTGATCGTGCCGGTCGTCGATCTGAAACGTTGCGAAGGCAAAGGGGATTGCGTCGCGGTTTGCCCCGAGAACGTGTTCGAGGTCCGGCGCATCGACCAGGCCGATTACGTCGGCCTCGATCTGATGCATCGCCTGAAGCAGCGCGTGCATGGAATGAAAGTCGCCTACACGCCGAACGCGCATGCGTGCCGGTCATGCGGACTGTGCGTGACGGCGTGCCCCGAACACGCGATCACGCTCGCCCGAACGGCATAGCAACGTCCGTGTATCGCCGCTATCGAGTGACGGCGCAGCAACCCTGACGGGGCAGGCGGTCGCTGGATACAGCGTCGAAGTGATCAATTTCGTCAAGGAACGCACATGGCTTCACCCACCACCGTTCTTCTGCGACGGCTCCACGAAGAGAGCAGGACCGAAATCGTCGCCCGCGCCCGCGCGCAGTTCCAGGGATCGAACGCGGATTTTCTGTCGTTAGCCGAAGACTACGAAGCGATCGCACCGCGTCTGCGGGGGCGGTTTCTCGAAACGTTCGGGCTGTCCAGCGACGACTTCGCGTCCCCGGAAGGCAGTCCGCTGTCGTTGGCCGTGTCGCCGGAAACGGGCGAATTTCTACGCAACCTGGTGCTCTCGCAACGACCGGCGAGAATCCTCGAACTCGGCAGTTCATGCGGCGTGTCCACGCTGTATTTTGCCGAGGCGCTGCGCACGTTGGGCAGCGGCGTGGTCGTCGCGACCGAACGCGACGCGCTCAAGTGCACGCGTTTGCGCGATCACGTCGGAACGGCGGGCCTGGACGCTTATGTCGATGTGCGAGAGGGCGACGTCTTCGAGATCGTCGCCGAACTGGACGGTACGTTCGACATGGTATTCATCGACGTATGGGCCGACGTCTATCTGAAGGTGTTCAAGGAGATCGAGCACCTGCTACGCCCGGGATCGATCGTACTGGCCGACAACATGTACACGGCCGAGGACGCCGTTCGACCGTACAAGCACTACCTCGACGACGATCCGCGGTTCTCGACCACGACGCTGGATTTTGAATCGGGGATCGAATTTACGGTCGTCGTTTCTCGAGCGGGAATGTCGTCGTAGCGTCCTTGTCGCGACGCACCAGACATGATGCGGGGAGCGCGTTCCCGCGCCCCCGCATCGAAACACGCTCACACCGGATTGATCTCGTCCTGGCTGCGCCGCGTCGTCAGCGGCCCGAGCACGCGCAGCGTGACGGCGACGATACCGAGCGCAATCGAAATCACGCCGAACATCGCACCCGCGCCATAACTGCCGAGCACCGGCAGCAACACGAACGGCAGCGCACCGCTGACGATCCGCGACAACGCATAGGTACTGCCGATCGCCGTCGAACGCACGCGCGCCGGGAAAATCTCCGCCTGGTACACGTGATACGCGTTGCTGAACACGTTCGACGCGCAGGTCGTCAGGAACCCGAAGCCGACGATCAGCATCGTATGGCCCGAGTATGCGAAGCACAGTCCGAACACGGCGATCGACAGGATCGACACGATCACGAGCGTGCGGCGTTCGATCCAGTTGAGCAGCGGAATCGACAGCAGCGAGCCGATCGGATAGCCGATGAACGACAGCGCAATGAACAGCGTACTGTCCGTCACATCGAAACCGCGGCTCTTCACGACCGTACCGGCCAGCGTACCGAAGCCGTAATAACCGAAGCCCTGGAACAGGTGAAAGATCGCGAGCATCAGGTAGCGCGCACCATACGGCTCGCGACGCAGCAGCGCGATACGCTCGCCGAGCCCGAGCGGCCGTTGCGGCTCGACCGGCTCCGCGAACTGCTCGGGCACGCGCACGCCGGTGCCTTCCGCAAAGCGCCGCAATGCCGCGTGCGCCTCCGCGGTGCGCCCCTGCGCGAGCAGCCAGCGCGGGCTCTCCGGCAACCGGTGCTGGACGAGCAGCACATACACCGCGCCGAGGCTGCCGATCGCGAGGATGATGCGCCAGCCGGCCACGCCCCCCACATGCAACGGGTTCAGCCACAGCGCGAGGAAGCCGACGAGCGGCACCGCGACATAGGAAGTCGTATAGGCCCACGCAGCGAGCCGCCCGCGCTTTTCTTTCGGCAGGATTTCGGACAGGAAGCTGTCGGCGACCGGGTAGATCGCGCCGACGCCGATCCCCGTCAGGAACCGGCACGCGACGAGCATGTCGGCATTCACCGAAAACGCGCCGACCAGCGAGAACGCGCTGTACCACGTGAGCGTCAGCAGGAACGCCTTGCGCCGGCCGATGCGGTCGGCGAGGCTGCCGAGACACATCGCGCCGACGAACATGCCGATGAATGCCGACGCCAGCAGCAGCTTGAAATCGGTGCTCTGCCGGCTCAGCCCGTATTCGTTCTGCAACGCGGAACCGATCGTGCTGACGAGGAAGATCTCGTACATGTCGAAGAACAACCCGATGCCGATCACCCAGACGACGAACCGGTGCAATGCGCCAACCGGCAGGTCGTCCATGAAAGCGCCGAGCGTGACACGGCGGGCGGGGCGGGCCGACGCATCGGCGTCGACGCCGGCGGCAGCGGCCGGCGGCCGTGCGGACGCGGGTTCGCCCGCGTTGCCGCCGAGATCGAGGGAATGGCTGTTCATCGTGTCTCCTGATTATCGATACGCCGTGGCGCGTGGCCCGGCCGTTCGCGACCGGCGCACTGCACCCGGTCGCACGACGTGGCGGCAGGCACCGCAAGGCCCGTGAAAGGGCCGGATAGGCGGGCTGTACCGATCGTCCGGCACATGGTGGGCAAATCCGCGGCACGTGATAATTGCGGATGTTTCAAGCGTCCTTTCCTGTGCAGAAAGGGTGCGGAACACGCGGCGGCCGGCATGGCCGCGGCAGGCCCGTGCAGCCTGCGTGGCGCGCGTTGACGCCCCGGATCCGGTTGCGCTTGCACGCCACCGGCAGGCCGGGAAAACCATGAGCGCCGTTGTGTGACCGCCGGCGCAACAGCCGCCGGCGGCCAGGATCGCGTGCTCAGTCAGCCGGCACGAACGCCGCCCCGCAAAACACGCGCACGGGGTTGCCGCGCTCCAGCGCGAAGTGCTGCATGCGCCGCTGCCGGCGCGCATCGGACGCGTGACGGTCGGCTTCCTGCTGCAACCGCACCTGCAGCAACTGCAGCGCCAGCCGCTTGTTCGCGTGCTGGCTGCGCTCGCTTTCCACCCGCACCGACAGGCCGGTCGCGACATGGGTCGCACGAATCGCGGAGCTCGTCTTGTTCACGTGCTGGCCGCCCGGCCCGCGTGCGCGCATCGCTTCGAACCGCACATCGCCATCCGGCAGCGGCTGTGCGTCGGCACAGCGCGTGACGCCGATGAACCAGTTCTTGCGTGGATGGCGCAACCGGTACGGGCTCGCGCAAATCCATTGCAGCGTGCCGGTCCAGCGGTCGGCAAGCGCGTGCGCGCCAGCGCCGTCGAGATCGAGCAGCGCCGAGCGCAGCGTGCCGGGCCGTTCGCCGGGCTGCGCATCGAGCACCGTGACGACGACGCGCTGCGCGTCGGCTTCTGCCTGCAGGCGCCGCAATGCATGGGCCGCCGCGAGCTGGCACTCCAGCGGGCCATGCGCCGAAGAAATCTGCATCAGCATCGGTCAGCCTCCGCGGACGTCTTGTAGGTCAGCACCGGCGCGAGCCGCGCGAGCTTGCGCAGCAGGCCGGCCGCCTCGAGCGCGTCGACGACGCTGTCGATCGGCTTGTAGGCCTGCGGCGCTTCCTCGTACAGCAGTTCGCGGTCTTCGCAGATCACGTGGCTGCCGAGCGGCGTGCGCGTGAGCTGAGACGGCGTGAAGCGCCGTTCGAGGCGCTCCTTGCAATCGCCACGTGCCCACTTGCGGCCCGCACCGTGCGCCAGCGACGCAAGGCTGGCCGCATCGTCCGGCCGTACCGGGGCGACGAGGTAGCTGTAGTCACCGCGCGACCCGGGAATGACGACCGGCCCCGCATCGGCCGGCGTCGCACCTTTGCGATGCAGCCAGCCCGGCTCGCCGTCGACGCTCGCGCGGCTCACCAGGTTGTGGTTCACGTCGAGCACGCATTGGCCGTCGGTACGCCAGCGCGCCAGCATGCGCCGCGCGATCAGGTCGCGATTCGCGACCGCATAGCGCAACGCCGCATCGTGACGCGCGAGGTACGCGGTGCAGGCGGCATCGGTGTCGTCGAGGCCGTTGTAGCCGTGCTCGCGCATGTGCTGCTCGAGGATCGACTGGCCGAAGCCGCGCGACCCGCTGTGCACGAGCAGCAGCAGACGGTCGCGGTCGAGGCCGAGCGCCTGGACGGCATCCGCGTCGTACACCGCGTCGATCCGCTGCGCCTCCGCGAAATGATTGCCGCTACCGATCGTACCGAGCGACGCCGCGAACGCGTGATCCGCGAAGCCGGCGGCCGCAATGCACGGCTGCCAGCTGGCATCGGGCGTGGCATCGATCGAGCCGAGCCGGCTCGCGAGCTTCGACGCGCTGACGCGCCGCGCGTCGAGCGCGGTTTGCCACAGCGCCATCCCGCAGCCGATATCGCCGCCGATCAGCGCCGGATACAGCCGGCCCGTCGAGAAGAACGCAGCGCCGACCGGGTAGCCGCGTCCAGGATGAAGATCGGGCATGCCGGCGACGCGCCGCATGCCGGGGAGGGTGGCAGCGTGTTCGAGCTGCCGGATCGCCTCACCTTCGATCCAGGTGGTGGCACAAGCGCACAGCGTGATGTGCTTGGCCAGGTATTGCATGGAATTGCCCATGGAGGTTTCCGTTCGATGAAAAGGAAGAACGGCGGGCCATGGCGCAGGCAGCGCACAGATGCGCTGCCCGACATCGGAAGTCGGGAAGAGGGCGGCACGACCGGATCGGAACGACCCGGCTCATCGCCGTGACGGCGATGCGTGGTGCTGCTTGGCGTGAACGATGAAACGAACGGACGCGAAAAACCCGAACTACGACCCGCGACGGGAGGAGTGTTGGCGTGACGTCATGATTTTTTTCTCCTTGCGAGTGAGGGGTTGATCGGAATGGCGGCGACTCTAGCATGCTCGCGACGGTCGCAGCAAGCGGGCAGCGCAACGCTGTCCATCGAATCGTCGTTCGATGTTGCGAAAATCATACATATAGGAATCCGGATCATTCCATCGTCGATGGCGCGCACGACGCGCCGCAGCAGGCATGCGACGTACGCAGACAGCCACCACGGATGTGCCCAACCACGCTTGACAGCACAAAAGCCGTTTCGTAGCATCCGCCTGCTTCATCCCTGAACCCTCATCGAATCGGTGATCCAAGTGCCCGCAAACATTCGTCCCTTCGCCTGATACGCCGACGACTGCCGTCCCGGCCGCGTG
The DNA here is from genome assembly GCF_017104865.1 of Burkholderia sp. Ac-20349. Taxonomy (NCBI): domain Bacteria; kingdom Pseudomonadati; phylum Pseudomonadota; class Betaproteobacteria; order Burkholderiales; family Burkholderiaceae; genus Burkholderia; species Burkholderia sp. Ac-20349. Next base: position 21,987 of record NZ_JAAGPM010000042.1, on the reverse strand, counting down.
TCGTCCTGCCCGTTTCCGCCTGCCTCGCAGCACCGGAACGTCGATCGCAGGAACGCGCCCGGACTCGCACTGACACCGCAACGCACACCCCATCGTTCGTTCACGTCGTCGGCTTTTTCCCCTGTTTCCGGAGAAAGACCATGACGCTGGATTTTCGCGCCTACGCGCAATCGCTCGACCTCGCCCGCTACCCGCGCACGCCGCATCTCGAAGGCTCGCGCCTGCAGGACGGCGACGAAGGTCACGACCACGTTCCCTATCGCACCCTCGCGGGCGCCCATCTCGTCGTCGAGGAAAAGCTCGATGGCGCAAACACGGGTATCAGCTTCAGCCCGGCGGGCGAACTGCTGCTGCAGTCGCGCGGCCACTACCTGGCCGGCGGCGGCCGCGAGCGGCAATTCGGGTTCGTGAAGACCTGGGCGGCCGCCCATGCCGGCTGGCTGCTCGATCGCCTCGGCGATCGCTACGTGATGTACGGCGAGACGATGAGCAAGAAGCACGCGGTGTTCTACGACGCGCTGCCGCATCACTTCTTCGAGTTCGACGTGTTCGATCGCACGACGGGCCGCTTCCTGTCGACGCCCGCGCGTCGCGCGCTGCTCGCCGACGGGCCCGTGCTGTCGGTGCCCGTGCTGTACGAAGGCATCGCGCCGGCGCGGCTCGCGGACCTGAAGGCATTGCTCGGCCCGTCGCTCGCGAAGACGCCGGACTGGCGTCGCGCGTTCGAGGAAACGGTGCGGCGGCAGGGGCTCGACCTCGCGCGGGCATGGCAGCAGTGCGACAAGTCGGAGCGCTCCGAAGGGCTCTACGTGAAGGTCGAGACGGACGACACGACGACCGCGCGCCTGAAGTGGGTGCGCCACGATTTCGTGCAGGCCATTCTCGAATCGGCACGCCATCACTCGGAGCAGCCGTTCATCCCGAACCTGCTCGCACCGGAGGTCGACCTGTATGCGCCGCGCCCGACGGTCACGTGGGCATCGATCCCCGCTGCGCAGCCGAACCAATGAATGCGGAACGGCCGAGCGCTGTTTCGAGAGGAGTCTTGATCATGAAGTACGAACAACTGCAGGCGCTCGTGCCTGCGCCCGGCCGGCAGCCGGACTATCGTGCGTGCCTCGCGGCGTTTCCCGCGCTCGAACACGCGAAGACGACCCCGCAGGAGCCCGCGCATCACGGCGAAGGCGACGTGTGGACGCATACGATGATGGTGCTCGATGCGCTGCTCGCGCTGCCCGAGTACCAGGCCGCGTCGCGCGCGGATCAGGAGATCGTGTTCCTCGCCGCGCTGCTGCACGACATCGCCAAGTACAGCACGACGGTCGTCGATCCCGATACCGGGGCGATCGGCCATCCCGGCCACTCGCGCAAGGGCGCAATCGATGCACGGATCGCGCTGTGGGATGCCGGCATGCCGTTCGCGGTGCGCGAGGCGATCTGCCGGATGATCGCCGTGCATCAGGTGCCGTTCTTCGCGATGAGCGGGTCGCGCCGCGGCACGCCCGAGTTCATCGCGCGCGAGCTGTCGTGGCAGGTCAGCCTGCCGCTGCTGTGCCTGCTCGCCGAAGCCGACATTCGCGGGCGCATCTGCGACGACACGCAGCGCGTACTCGACAACATCGAATTGTTGCGCGAGCTGGCGCGGGAAGAGGGCTGTTACGGCCAGCCGCGCGCGTTCGCCGATGCGCACACGGCGCTCAGCTATTTTCGCGGCGCGGACGTGCATCCCGACTATCCGCTGTACCGCACGCCGGGCTCGCGGGTCGTCGTGATGTCGGGCCTGCCCGCGTCGGGCAAGAACACGTGGGTTGCGCGGCATCATCCGGATCTGCCGGTCGTGTCGTTCGACGATGCACGCGATGCATTGGGGCTACGCCACGGCCAGAACGAGGGCGCGGTCGCGCACCATGCGGTCGACGCCGCGAAGGCGTTGTTGCGCGAACAGCAACCCTTCGTGTGGAACGCGACGAACCTGTCGCCGCTGATGCGCAAGAAGACGCTCGACCTGCTGTTTGCGTACGGCGCCGACGTGACGCTCGTCTACCTCGAACAGCCTCGCGCGGTACTGCTGCGTCGCAACGCGCGGCGCGACACGTCACTGACGAATCGCGCGCTCGAGGCGATGCTGCTGCGCTGGGATCTGCCGCTACCCACCGAAGCGCACGCGGTGCGCTACGAAGTCTGATGCGACGCCGTCACCACACGAGCCGGTACGCCGCACGTCATCGCGGCGTACCGGCTCGTTTCATTTCAGCACCGGATTCTGCTGCGTCGCGCAGGCGCGCAGCGCGGTGACGAGATCGGCCTTGCCCAGTTTCTCGAACAGGTCGGCCATCTCCATCTGCGCGACCGGATCGCCTTCACGGGCCGCGCGCCAGCGCAGCGACGCGATCATCCCGCTCATGCCCTGGCCGGGCGTTTCGCCGTCGTAGCCCGACATCGCCTGCAAGACATCCGCGAGCTTGTTGTAGCCGGCCGGCACGTGATGAACGAGCAGCCACGCGATCGCAGGCTGCGCACCTTCCCAATCCTCGTCGTCGAGCGAACTGCTCGCCAGGCGCGCGGCCGCGCGCCACGAACCGAGCGAGGCCGCCTTCGCATACGCGATGTCGGCTTCGCGGCCGCGTGGCGACGGCGCCGCGTCGAACGCGGCCTGGGCTTCGGCCGACGGCGGCGGCAACGCTAGCTTCGTGCAGCGGAACGCGCCTGCATCGGGCGCGTTGCCGGGCAGGTCGGCCCAGCGCACCTGATCCTTCAGCGCGCGATCGAGCGTGGGCCGCACGTCGCTTTCCTTCATCGACGCGAACACCCAGTCGGTCCGGACATGGCGCGCGGCGTCCCAGTCGCCTTCGGCGCACGCGTGCTGCGCGAAGGCCAGGCAGGTGGCCACGCAGCCGATCCGGAACAGCTTTCGGGCAGGGGATGTCATCCTGGACTCCGGTCTCAACTTGCCATGATGATGAAGGTGGTGAGCGCGATCGGGAACAGGGCGAGGCCGAGCAGGCCCAGCGCGCCATCGGCCGCCATCGCGATCGGCGACAACGCCAGCTTGGCGCCGTGGCCGACGGCCGTCAGCTTGTCCGTCACCGTGACATGGTAAGGACGATTGAACGCCTGCGGAACCGACGAAGGCGTGACATCGTTCGGCAGATAGCGCTTGCCGCTGATCGTGCCTTCCGACGTCAGGTAGCCATGGTCCTTCTTGAAACCGTCCGCGAGCGCACGCTCGCGGACGTCGGAGCCGGTCGGCGCATCCGGGTAGTCCAGCCTCATCGTGTAGCGACCGGTGATCGCGTCGCCGTGCGTCTCGAAATCGTTGAACGCCGTGTGGATCTTGGGACGATAGGGCGCGGTGAGCACCGTCGCGAGGCCCGGCGGCATCTCGAAGATGTAGTGATACTTCTGGCCGAGCACGACGAGTTGCTTGCCGTCCGCGGTAATCAGGAAGGTCGACAAGGTTTCGTCGTATTCCGAATCCTTCATCCACGCTTTCGTGGCGGGACCGAAATCGGCGCAGCCGGCGAGCATGCCGGACGCTGCCACGGCGGGCAGCGCGAGAAATGTTCTTCTTTTCATGAGTGCTGTTTTGGATGTTGTTCGTTATTCAGCGGAACCGCTTGAATGTCGGACGCAGCGTTCGAGGAACGCGGCATCCTGACGGCCGGTCATGCGGTTACTTCGCCTGCGCATTGTAGGGCCAAAACCGCAAGTGCAGTATCCCCCGGGCCAAGCGCCGCGCCGGCGTGCGGTAGACTGCTCGCTCGCTTGCCTGCCGCCCCTCACACGACCGTTCGCACCCAGCCCACCCAGACCATGGATCGAATCGATGCGATGAAGGTGTTCGTCGCCACGCTGGACGAGGGCAGCCTCGCGGGCGCGGGCCGGAAGCTCGGCCGGTCGCCGGCGGCGGTCAGCCGCGCGATTGCGTTCCTTGAAGAACATACGGGCACCGCGCTGCTGTACCGCACGACCCGGACGATCCGGCTGAGCGAGGCCGGCGAACGCTATGCGGCCGCGTGCCGCCGCATCCTGTCCGATCTCGAGGAAGCCGACATGCTGGTCGCCGACGAACGCTCGGCGCCGCGCGGCCTGTTGACGGTCACCGCGCCCGTCGCCGCGGGCGAAGACGTGCTGCGTGCGCTGCTCGACGAATTCATCGAACGCCATCCGGCCGTGTCGATCCGCCTGCAGTTGCTCGACCGTCCCGTCAGCCTGATCGACGAAGGGATGGACGTCGCACTGCGAATCGCGCACCTGACCGATTCGACGCTGGTCGCGATTCCGGTCGGTGCGGTGCGGCGGGTCGTCGTGGCTTCGCCCGATTACCTGGCGCAGCATCCGGCGATCGAGACGCCGGCCGATCTCGCGCAGCACCGGATCATCTCGATGACGCATTTCGGCCTCGATTCGTGGAGCTTTCCGCCGTCCACGCCGTCGGCGCTGCCGCAGGTCGTCCCGTTCACGCCGCGCTTCATCATCAACACGATCCGCGGCGCGGTTGCGTCGGCCGTCGCCGGGCACGGCGTCACGCGGCTCTTCTCGTATCACGTTGCCGAACCGGTACGGGACGGCACGCTGCGGATCGTGCTGCGCGACAGCGAACACGCGCCGTTGCCGATCCATCTCGTCACGCCTTACGGACGCCTTTCGGTGCCGAAGGTGCGCGCATTCGTCGATTTCGCGGCGCCGCGCCTGCGCGAGCACTTCGCGCGGCTGGCGGCCATCACCGACGGCGATTGAACCGGGACGCGGAAGAATGGCTTTCGCATGACGGGGATTCTCCCGGGATTCGACTCAATCTAGACTTCCTTCAACCGATGGACGCGCATGGCGTCCGTTCAGCGAATGGAGGTCAACATGCATCAAGCGCTTCCCGACCCGCGTCGCGCCCGTGCGGCCGGACTGACGCACCGCGTGGTGTCCGCTATCGGCATTGCCCGGTGCGCATGTGTGCCGTTGCCGGCGAGCTTCGCCGCGCAGGGCTTTCCCGCACCGATGACCGCGACGGCGAGGGTGCAATGAGCACGATCTCGCATGCGCCCGCCGCGGCCCGGGCCGAACGGCCCGCCGCCAGCTATGCCGAGCGCAACGCGCGCTACTGGCGACGCAATCTCGCCGTCTGCGTGTTCGGCTCGTTCACGACGCTCGTCAGCCTGAGCATGCTGTTGCCGTTCCTGCCGCTGTACGTGCGGCAACTCGGCGTCGATGCGCAGTCGGCCGTGATCCAGTGGTCCGGCATCGCGTTCGGCGCGACGTTTCTCGGCACGGCCGTCACCGCGCCGCTGTGGGGCCGCCTCGCGGATCGCTTCGGCCGCAAGCCGATGCTCGTGCGCGCGGCGATCGGCATGGCGATCGTGATGTCGCTGATCGGCGTCGCGCACAACGTGGTCGAACTCGTCGCGCTGCGGCTGCTCGCGGGGCTCGTCGGCGGCTACGCGTCGGCGTCGACCGTGATGGTCGGCACCCAGGCGCCGCGCGAGCGCGCCGGCTGGGCGCTCGGCATCCTGTCGACCGGGGCGCTCGCGGGCAACCTGATCGGGCCGCTCGTCGGCGGGCTGCTGCCGGGCTGGCTCGGCATTCGCGGCACGTTCTTCGCCGGTGGCGCGATGATCGCCGTCGCCGCGCTGCTGACGATCTTCGTCGTGAAGGAAGACTTCCACGCGGGCACCGATGCCAGGACGCGCACCGCGAGCGCCGCGGGCGGCACGCCGCACCGCACGAATCGCGCGGCGGTCGCCGCGCTGCTGGTGACGGCGATGATGGTGCTGCTCGCGAACATGTCGATCGAGCCGATCATCACCGTCTATATCGGCGGCCTCGGGGTAGGTGGCGCTCACCTTGCGCGAGTCGCCGGCGTCGTGATGGCGTGTTCGGCGCTCGGTAGCATGCTGACCGCCGCACGCCTCGGCGCGCTGGCCGACCGGATCGGCAGCTGGAACGTGATCATCGGCTGTTTGCTGCTGACCGCGCTCGCGATGGTGCCGCAGGCGTTCGTCACGCACTGGTGGCAGCTTGGCGCGCTGCGCGTGCTGATGGGCATGACGCTCGCGGGCTTGCTGCCGTCGATCGGCAAGCTCGTGCGGCAATCGGTCGACGAGCGTGCGACCGGGCAGATGCTCGGCTACCTGCAGTCCGCGCAGTTCAGCGGGCAGGTGATCGGCCCGGTGATCGGCGGGCAGATCGGCGTCGCGCTGGGGCTGCATTCGGTGTTCTTCGTCACGGGCGCGCTGCTGGCAGTTTGCGCGGGGCTCGCGCATTGGGCACGCGGCCGATAGCGCCTGGCCGGCGGATCGCAGGCTGGCGTAGGATGGGCGCAGTTGCGGGGGCGCGCGCCGGGAAGCGGCGACTACGTACGCGTTCATCGCGCATCGCGGACGCTGCATAGCACGGCGGCGCATCGTTTTCGACATCGCTTTCACGTGACCGGTTGCGCACCCAGCACGACGAACGCGCACCGATCCGAACCCGACCCACGCGCTTCGGCCCGCATCCGGCCGAAGCATTTCGATGACGGATCTTGCAGGAGGCAGGCAACATGAATCAATCGACCGACAACCGGACACTGTTGCGCGCGCTTGGCATGCGCGCACCGATCGTCCAGGCGCCGATGGCCGGCGTCAGCACGCCGGCGCTGGCGGCCGCCGTGTCGAATGCGGGCGGGCTCGGCTCGCTCGGCGTGGGTGCGACGAACGCCGACGGCGCCCGCAAGATGATCCGCGACACGCGCGCGCTCACCGACCGGCCGTTCAACATCAACGTGTTCTGCCACCAGCCGGCGCACGCCGACGCGGCCGTCGAACGCGCGTGGCTCGCGTGGCTCGCGCCGGCGTTCCGCGAGTACGGCGCGACGCCGCCCGCATCGTTGTCGGAGATCTATACGAGTTTCGTCGTGGACGAAGCGATGCAGGCGATGCTCGTCGAAGAGAAGCCGGCCGTCGTCAGCTTCCATTTCGGCCTGCCGTCCGCGGACGTGATCGCCGCGCTCAAGCGCGCGGGCATCACGCTGTTCGCGGCCGCGACGAATCTCGACGAGGCGCAGCAGATCTCCGCCGCCGGCATCGACGCGATCGTCGCGCAGGGGATCGAAGCGGGCGGACACCGCGGCGTGTTCGATTCGACCGCGCACGACGATCGCCTCGGCACGTTCGCGCTCACGCGCCTGATCGTGCGCGAATGCGCGCTGCCGGTGATCGCCGCCGGCGGCATCATGGACGGCGAGGGCATCGCCGCCGCGCTCGCGCTCGGCGCGCAGGCCGCCCAGCTCGGCACCGCGTTCGTCGCGTGCCCGGAGACGTCGATCGACGACGGTTATCGTCGCGCGCTGCTCGGCGACGCGGCGCGCCGCACGACGTTCACGGCCGCGATCTCGGGCCGGATCGCGCGCGGCATCGCCAACCGGCTGACCGCGCTCGGCGACGATGCGCACGCGCCGGCCACGCCCGCGTATCCGATCGCGTACGACGCCGGCAAGGCGCTGCATGCGGCCGCGAAGGCGAAGGGTGAATTCGGCTACGGCGCGCAATGGGCCGGGCAGGCGGCGCCGCTCGTGCGGTCGCTGCCGGCGGCCGAGCTGTTCGCCACGCTCGAACGCGAAACGCGGGCGGCGATCGAGCGGATGCAGCACGTGCTGGATTGATCGCGCGATCCGCAGGCAACGGGCCGCAGCCACATGCCGGCGATCGGGGAACGCACCCCGATCGCCTGCCGATTTGCAATGTTCTGTATCTGCACGAACCGTGGATACATCGCGATACAACGCACGTTCGGGCGTCCGCTATAAAGCAGGCATGACCTCTTCGGGAGCGCATCATGTCTGCAACCTGGTTCAAAGGGTCCTGCCATTGCGGGGCCGTCAAATTCGAAGTCCGAACCGCCGTTACGCCGGCAGCGCGCTGCAACTGCAGCCTGTGCCGCCGGCGCGGCGCGTTGATGAGCCCGATGTTCGCCGCCAGCGAACTGAAGATCGTCGAAGGCGAGGGCGCGCTGACGTGCTACCGCTTCAACACGCGCACGGCCCGTCACTATTTCTGCAGCCATTGCGGCGTCTACCCGTTCCATCAGACGCGCAAGGATCCCGCCTGCTGGCGCGTCAATCTCGGCTGTCTCGACGGCATCGACCCGTATGCACTCGACGCGACGGTCGCCGACGGCGCGAGCCTCTCGGTCGTGGAGGACGCATGAAACGCTGGCTGATGATCCTGCTGTTCGCAGCAGGCGGGCTCGCGACCGAAATCGCGCATCCGGTGCAATGCACGCTGCTGTCTGTTAACCGCACACAGACCGGCAAGCGCCGCAGGGCAGACTGACGGCGCGCCGGCAGCGTCGCGCCACTCCGCCGGTTCATCGAGGCCGATTATCATGCTTCCGATAAGATCGCACGCGATATATAATGCGTCCATCTGCGACCGTTCGCGTCGCTGGAGGACGTTCATGAAACCGACCGAAGCCCCATCCGCCGCCGCGCCGAAGCTGTCCGAGTTCCTGTGCTTTGCGATCTACTCGGCGAACCTCGCGTTCGGCAAGGCCTACAAACCGATCCTCGAAGAGCTCGGCCTCACGTATACGCAATACATCGCGATCATTGCGCTGTGGGAGCAGGACAACCAGACGGTCGGCCAGCTCGGCGAGAAGCTGTTCCTCGAATCCAATACGCTGACGCCGATCCTGAAGAAGCTCGAGGCAATGGGCTACCTGGAGCGGCACCGCGATCCGTCGGACGAACGCCAGGTGCTCGTCAGCCTGACGAAGAGCGGCCGCCGCTTGCGCGAGAAGGGGCTCGACATGAATCTGGTCGAAGCCACCGGGTTGAAGCCGGACGAATTCGCGAAGATGCAGAAGGCGATCGTCACGCTGCGCGGCAACCTGATCCAGTCAACCGAAGAATAAACGCCCGGACAAGCGGCGGCCGGCACGTGTATCGCGCCGGCCGCGTCGTCATGCGTGCGCGTCGCCCAGCACCAGCAGGTGCATCTCGCGGCGGATGGCGAAACCAAGGGCGAGATAGCGCTCGATCGCGACCTGGTTCGACGTGAGGACGTGCAGGAAAGGCGTATCCGCGCGCGCATCGATCTCCGCAATCAACGCCCGCATCAGACGCGCCGCGAGCCCTTGCCGCCGGAACGCGGCATCCACGCACACGGCGCTGATCTCGGTATACCCGTCGATCTGCATCCGCTCGCCGGCCATCGCGGCCAGCCGGCCTTCGCTGCGGATGCCGATGTAGTGGCCGAGCTCGAACGTGCGCGGGCCAAACGGGCCGGGCTGCGCGGCCGTGGTCAGCGCGAGCATGTCCGGCACGTCGGCTTCGGCGAGCGTGACATGTCCGGATTCGGGCGCCGGGTCGAGCGCCCCTTGCCAGACCATCTGCAGCAGGTTCGCGCGCCGGATCGCCGACAATCCCGCCGGCAGCTCGACCTCGTCCGGCGTGACCAGCGCCGCCGGCCCGTGTGCGGCAATCAGGGCGCGCAACGCGTCGAACGAGGCCGCGCTCGGGTCCTCGATCGCCGCAAACGGCGCGATGGCCGCCGGAAACCGCCATGCCCGGTCGTTGCCGAGCGCCAAGCGGCGCTGCCGGCCCGTCAGCGCATTCCACACCACGTGGTCGAGCGGGTGTGCACGGCCTGTCGCGTTTCCGGTCGTTGCATCGGACATCGGCTGCTCCTCGATTGAAGGTGTCGGTGGCACAGCATAGACCGTGATCGGCCGGGCAGGGCGCGGCGTAACGATATCGATCGCGTCGCCGGCACGGCACGCCGCACTAGCGCTGCCACCGTTCCGGATCCACCCAGATCGGGAACGACAGGATCACCGCCAGCCCGTTCCCGCCGATACCGGCCGTCACCTCGACCGACCCGCCGTGCGACTCCGCGATGCGCGCGACGAGCGACAGGCCGATGCCGCTGCCCGGCTGCACCGTACCCGGTACGCGGTAAAAGCGTTCGAAGATCCGCGTGCGCTCGCCGACCGGCACGCCGGGCCCGTCGTCGGCGATACGCAGCTTGACCCGCGCGCCATCCGCATCGGCAGGGATGGCGCACGTGATCTCGACCCGCCCGCCGTCACGGCCGTAACGCAGCGCGTTGTCGAGCAGGTTGCGCACCGCAATCGCGATCTCGTCCAGATCGCCCCAGACGCGCACCGGGTCGACCGCGATCCGCACCGTCTGTCCACGCGCATGCGCGGCCGCGTCGAAGTCGCTCGCGATCAGCGCAACGAGCCGCGACAGTTCCACCGGCCCATGCTGTTCGGCGCGCGAACCGGCATCCAGCCGCGCCAGTTCGAGCAATTGCCCGGATAGACGAGCGCTGCGCTCGACGCCTGTTGCCAGCCTACGCAGTGCTTCGTTCTTGTCCGCCAGACTGTTCGCCTGCAACGCCACTTCCGCCTGGGCCGACAAGGCCGCGAGCGGCGTGCGCAACTCGTGCGCCGCATCGCCGATGAAACGGCGCTCGGTGTCGACAGCCTGACTCAGCCGCGCGAGCAGGCGATTGAACGACTCGACCAGCGGGCGGAGTTCGCGCGGCAGCGTCACCAGCGGCAACGGCGAGAAATCGAACGCGGCCTTCCGCTGGATCGCGTGCTGGACCTCGCGCACCGGCCCGAACGACCAGCGGATCACCCACCAGATCACGACGCCCAGCATCCCGAGCATCACCGCCGTATTGAACAGGCCGAGTTGCAGCGCGTTGTTCGCCTTCTCCTGCCAGGTCGTGGCCGGGCCGCCCGTCTGAACGTGAATCCGGCCCGCCGGATCCGACAGCGAGTAGACCCGCCAGGTCTCGTCGTGCGCGGCGCCACGCCCGGTGCTCACCCCGTATCCGTCCCGCAGGTCGGCCTTGAGTGCCGGCCCCGGCGCATCCGCGCTGTGCATCACGTTGCGGCCGTCGACCCAGACCTGGAACGCAACGTCGTATTTGCCATACGCGGTGTTCGGTACGACCGCCTGGGCGTTCGCCGCGGGCAGGCGGTCGATCGCATCGGGCAACGACAGGAGCAATAGTTGCGCGGCGCTCTCGAGCATGCTGTCGCGCCAGCCGCGCTGCTCACGCCACAGGCCGATGCCGAGAAACGCCCCCCAGCTCGCCCAGAACACGACGACCGCCGCCATCACGGTCGCGAGCAGGCGCACACGTAGCGACTTCATGCGGGGCTCTCCCCGACGCGATAGCCGAAGCCGTGCACCGTCACGATCAGTTCGTCGCCGAGCTTGCGCCGAAGTTGATGGATGTACACCGCGATCGTGTTGCTTTCGATCTCGCTGTCGTTGCCGTACACGCGCTCTTCGAGCTGCGCTCGCGTGACGACGCGGCCTTGCCGCTCCATCAGCGCGAGCAGCGTGCGGTATTCGTGAATGCTGAGCGCAACGGGTTCGCCGGCCCGCGTGACTGCCTGGCGCGCCGGATCGACGTGCACGTCGCGGTAGATCAGACGCTCCGACACGCGACCCTGGCTGCGGCGCGTCAGCGCGCGCAGCCGCGCATAGAGCTCGTCGAGCTGGAACGGCTTCACGAGATAGTCGTCGGCACCGGCGTCGAGGCCGCGGATGCGGTCGCTCAACTGATCGCGCGCGGTCACGATCAATACCGGCGTCGGGTCGTAGTTCGCGCGCATCGCGCCGAGCAGCGCGAATCCGGACGCGCCCGGCAACTGCAGGTCGAGCAGCACCGCGTCGTAGTCATGGCCGACGAGCGCGAGCCGCGCGGCCGGCACGTCGGCCGACCAGTCCGCGCGCCAGCCGTTCTGCCGAAGGCCCGCGCAAACGGCGTCGGCCAGCATGACATCGTCTTCCACCAGCAGGATATGCATCGGTTTCGCTCCTCGAATGTCGAGGTCGCCAGCCTGACCGACCGCGATTAAAAACTTCTTAAAGCCTGGCGGCCACGATGCGTGCCATTCGCCGCATTGCCGGTGCAATGCATCTGGCGTTTTTTCGAGAGGCTCGCGATGACCGTGTCACGTCCTTCAATTTCGTTGCTGCAACGCAATGCGGCCCGAAGCACCCGCTTCGCACCGCCCCGGTGCGGGCCATTCTGGCATGGAAGGTCGCGCACGTCGTGCGCGTTGCGCGCCCGCCGCGCGGGAGCCGCGCGATGAACCAGCTCGCCACGCTCGTCCCGTTCGGTCTCGCACTCAGCCTGGCCAGCGCCAACGGCATCGCCTGCCTCGTCGGCCTGTCGCTGATCGAACGGCTGATCCCCGTGCTGCCGTCCCACGTGCTCCTGACGATGATCGGCGTCGCCAGCGCGCAAGGCGCATGGACCTTGCCGGAAGCGATCGTTGTCACGGCGCTCGGCAGCTTCGCGGGCTGCCTGTTGCATTACGCGCTCGGCAACCTGTGGCCGGAAGACAGCGTGCTGACGCTGCTGCGCCGCGTCGCGCCGCTGGGCAGGCTGCAGCCCGCAAGAATGGACGCGCTGATCGACGGAATCCGCACGCGGCCCACGCGGCTCGCACTCTGGTCGCAACTGGTGCCGTTCGTCCGGCTCGTTGCCCCGGCGCTCGCCGGCTTGCTGGAAACGAGCTTCGCGCGATTCGCGTCGGGCGCCGCGGCCGGCATCGCGCTATGGAACACGCTGTTCATCACGGCGGGCTACCTGGCCGCGCAAGCGGCCGCCTAGCCGGACATGTCGTTGCCCGATCGAACCCGCCTGGAGCCTGTCGATGCGAATCCCTGAATGGATGCTGTTCCTGCGTACCTGGTTGCGCAATCCGCGCCGGGTCGGCGCGCTCGCGCCGTCCGGCCCGGCGCTCGCCGCGCTGATCACCGCCGATATCCCGCGCGACGGCGCCACCGTGATCGAACTCGGTGCGGGCACCGGCGTGTTCACGCGCGCGCTGCTCGCACGTGGTGTCTCGAGCGACCGGCTGGTGCTGGTGGAGGCCGATCCCTCTTTCGCGAACGCGCTGCGACAGCAGTTTCCCGCGTTGCGGATCATGCAGATGGATGCCGCGCAACTCGGCATGACGGGCGACTTTTTCGGGGGGGCGCGCGCGGATGCGATCGTGAGCGGGTTGCCGCTCGTCGCGATGCCGGTCGAACAGGCCGTCGCGATCGTTCACTGCGCGTTCGCGCGTCACCTGGCCGCCGACGGCGCGTTCTACCAGTTCACGTATGTGCCGCGCTGCCCGATCCCGGCGCGCTATCTGGAGGCCATGCGCATTCGCGCCGTCAGGATCGGCGTCGCGTGGATGAATTTTCCGCCCGCCATCGTGTATCGCTTCGAACGCCGGATCGACAAGGTCCGGCATCCGTGGCCAGGTGCTCGGCCGCAGCTGGATACGGTTGCGCAAGCAACCACTTTGCACAGCCTCGACATCACCCGATGTCCCCATGCGCCATCACTCAACTCGAGCGGCGCCGGGCCATCGACGGAAGGACGTCCATCATCGTGAACCCGCTCGGGCAAGGGGGGCTGTTCGGCCTGCCACGGCTGCGGTCGCTTCTTCCACGCTGGCTGGTCGCTAGGGTCGGCAGCCACATCGGCGCCGCGCGCCATCGAATCCCGAGCCGACGCACGCGCGGGGCGCATGTCGACCTGCAACGTTGTTTCTTGCGGAAGACCGACGAGGCGCGCGTCGTGCTCGCGCGCCCCGTTTCTCGCACGTCGTACCGAGCTGCCCGGATGGGCTCGACGATTCCGCCACGCCATGCTCAATGGCCGAAGTAGATCGAGCGCTCGACCGTGCGAACCGCGCTGCGACTGCCCGACTGCGTCGCGGCGACGGCATCGCTGCCATAGCTGGACGTCGCTGCATCGGCCACTGCGGTGTCGTTCGTGTGAATGCGCGTCAGGGCGGCCTGCAGATCGTCCGGATAGTGCGGATCGTTCGCGCGACCCGGCCGATAGCCGGCCTGTTCGAGCTGGACGAGCTCGGCACGCACCTGCGCGCGGGATACGACGGCTGCATCGGCGAACGCCGGTGCGGCAGCGGATGCGGAAACGGCCACGAGAAGGGCGGCGATCAATTGGGTTTTCATCATTTACCTCGACAGGACTGGGATAGAAAGGAATCAGGGTTCGCGTATCGACGATGTGCCGCGCTCAATGACCGAAATACACCGAGCGATCGGCCACGCTGACCGCATGCCGACGGCCCGATTGCGTCGCCGCATCGCCGTTGCTGCCGTAGCCGGAAGCCTGCTCGGTGCGGGCGACCGCATCGGCCGCATGGATCTGCGTGAGTGCAGCCTGAAGATCGTCCGGATAGGTTGCGTCGGTCGCGCGATTCAACGGGTAGCCGGCCTGTTGCAGTTGCGTAAGCTCGGCGCGCACCTGCGCACGCGTCACGGTGGCTTCGCTGGCAAACGCCGGTGCGGCAACAGAGGCCGAAACAGCGACGAGCAGGGCGGCGATCAGTCGGGTATTCATCATTCACCTCGAAAAGAAAGAAAAGGAATCGGGCATTCGGCAGGCGGCGCTCGGCCGCCCGATACATCGTTCAAGCGATACGGATGTCGACGTCGATGTTGCCGCGCGTCGCCTTCGAATACGGGCAGGTCTGGTGCGCGGCGTCGACGATGCGCTGCACGACGTCGCGATCGAGCCCCGGCACGCTCACGTTCAGCCGGGCCTGCAGGAAGTACGCGTTGCCGGCGGTGCCGAGATCCACTTCGGCGTCGACCGCGAGATCGGCCGGCAGCGTCACCTTCGCGGCACGCGCCGCAAGCTGCATCGCGCCGATGAAGCAGGCCGACCAGCCGGCCGCGAACAGTTGCTCCGGATTGGTGCCGGTGCCGGCGCTGCCCGGCGACGACAACTGGATGTCGAGGCGGCCGTCGGAACTGCGCGCCGCGCCATCGCGGCCGCCCGAAGTCGTATGCGTCTTGCCCGTGTACAGCACTGTTTCGATCTTGCTCATCATTTGCTCCGTCAGTTGGGTGGTTTGTTTCAGATGCGATTCGATCGCATGCGATGGAGTTTCGTCGAGACGATCGGCCTCGTCAAGCGCATTCGATTAAATCGCATACGATATTTTGTATTTCAATGTATCTGGAACGTGTGCGGCATTGCCAGACAAGGATTCCCGGCGATCGATCCCTGATATTCGAAGGATCGGCACAAGCGACGCATCCGGGCAGGGCGAGCGAAAACACCCTCCGGAAGGAAATGGCTGGCCGCCCCGCAGGGCGGCCGAACCGTCACGCCGGGTCGATCTCGGCGATCACGACGAGGATCACGGCCGCATCGGCCGGCAACTGACGCTGGGAGAACGCCGAGCGCGCGTGTCCGGCCTTGCCGCCCAGCACGGCGGCGAACAGGTCCGACGCGCCGTCGATCACGGCCGGCTGCCCGAAAAAGCCGTCGGCCGAACTCACGTGCCCCTCGACGCGCACGATCTTGCGCAGGCGTTCGAACCCGCCCAGGTGCCGGCGGATCTGCGCGAGCACGTTCAGCGCCGCGAGCCGGGCGGCATGCTTGCCTTCGTCGGCGCTCAACTGCTCGCCGACGCGGCCGGTATAGGCAATCCTGCCGTTGACGAGCGGCAGCTGTCCCGAGATGAACAGCAGGTTGCCGGCTTCGCTGACGGCCGTATAGCTGCCGAGCGGGTTCGGCGGTTCGGGTAATGTGAGGCCGAGGTCGGCCAGCTTCTGTTCGACGGTCATGTCGTGCTCCTTGCGGGATAAGGGTTCGGGCGATCGGTGCTGCCTGTGAACCACTGTAGTCATGCGGCCGAAGCCGGTAAATGTCGGCGGCGCAATTGATTCACGACGCGGTGTAACGAATCGCGCGATGCGCGCCTGCTGGTTTCCCGCGCGAGATTCATGCACACTCGGCTTCATCGCGCGCCACACGCCGGAGACGACAGGAATCGCCCCATGCAACGACAATTCGACGATCTGCTGCTCGGCAGCATCGAGCTGTTCTGTCTCGCCGCCGAACTCGGCAGCTTCACGCTGGCGGCCAACGCGGCGAGCGTCACGCCGGCCGCGGTCAGCCGGTCGGTCGCGCGGCTCGAGGAGCGTCTCGGCGTGCGGCTGTTCGTGCGCACGACACGCCAGATCCGCCTGACCGATTCCGGCCGCCGCTATTTCGAGCAATGCCGGGACGCGCTGTCGCAACTCGTCGACGCGGAACGCGAGGCGACCGGCCAGCAGGCCACGCCCGCCGGCTTGCTGCGGATCAGCATGCCGACGCCGTACGGACACTATCGCGTGCTGCCGCTGCTGCCGGCGTTTCGCGAGCGGTACCCGGACGTACGCGTCGAAACCCACCTGAGCAACCGCAACATCGACTTCGCCGAGGAAGGCTACGATCTCGCGATCCGCGGCAGCGCGCCCGCCGATTCGAACCTGGTCGCACGCAAGCTGGAGGACGCCGAGCTCGTGGTCGTCGCGACGCCCGGCTACCTGAAGCGCGCAGGCATGCCGACCGCCATCGACGACCTGCATGCGCACGAATGCATCCAGTTCGAGCTGCCGAGCAGCGGGCGGCCGATTCCGTGGCTGTTCAACGATGGATCGGAGGGAATCGATGTCGCCACGACCGGCAGCTACAGTACGTCGGGGGACTACATTGCCGGTGTGACGCTCGCGCGCAGCGGTGCGGGCTTGTTCCAGACCTATCGCTTCATCGTCGAGCAGGATCTGCGCGCCGGCACGCTTGTGGAAGTGCTGCCCGGCCTGGGCGGCCGGTCGCGGCCGTTCATGCTGCTGTATCCGCATGCGCGCTTTCTGTCGTCGCGCGTGCGTGTATTCGTCGATTTTCTCGTCGAGCATCTGGCGCACGCGCCCGCCAGGCCGGTGGCCGCGACACGCGCCAAACGGGCCGGCGCATCGCGATAGGCGCGCCGGCTCGCGGTTTCAACGCTGCGCGTCAATGCCCGGCGCTCTGGCCGCCGTCGACATGCAGGATCTCGCCCGTGACGAACGGCGCCGAGTCCAGGTACAGGATCGCGTCGACGATGTCGCTCATCTCGCCCATGCGGCCGACCGGATGCAGCGACGCGAGCGTCGCATGGGATTCGGGCGCCTGCATCGGCGACTTGATGATGCCGGGCGACACCGCATTCACGCGAATGCCGGCCTTCGCATACTCGATCGCGAGCGACTTCGTCGCCGCATTCAATCCGCCTTTCGTCAGCGACGCGAGCACCGACGGCACGTTGCTGTTCGCGTGATCGATCAGGCTCGTCGTGATGCTGACCACGTGGCCGCTGCCGTGCTTCTGCATCGCGGCGATCGCATGCTGCGTGACGTGGAAGAAACCGCTCAGGTTGACGCTCGTGATCTGCGCATAGTCGTCCGCGGTGTATTGCGTGAACGGTTTCGCGATGAACACGCCGGCGTTGTTGACGAGCGTGTCGACGCGGCCGAAACGTTCGATGGCGGCGTCGACCACGCGCCGTGCGACGGCCGGATCGCCGATGTCGCCCGCGACGGTGACGAGATCGGGATCGTTCGACGGCCCGATCGAACGTGACGTGGCGACGACGCGATGGCCGCGGGCCCGGAATGCGTTGACCGTTTCCGCGCCGATGCCTTGCGATGCGCCGGTGACGATGATGACTTTGGATGCGCTCATGATATGCCTCGATAGGTGAATGGTTCTCGGCTTCGGTGCCGACCGGATCAATGAATCCGATGGACCAACTGTAGGCGCGCAAGTCACGATCTCGAACACCCACCGTGGAGCAACAGTCTTGCGTCGGGGGAACAAATGGGGAGGAGGGAGGCTGCCGTCGCGCGGCACATGCGTGAACCGCGTCACCGGCCGGGAGCGCGGGCAGTAAGGGTGTCCGACGGAAATAGCAATGCGATCGGGGTGCAGCGCGAACGGCGATCGCATCGCGTGCCGGCTGTCGTCGCGTGCCCCGGGTTGCAGCCGGATTTCAGCCGGCCGGATCGATGCCGAGACCGCGATAGGTGCGCGGCGAGCAACCCACGATGCGCTTGAACGCGTGTCCGAACGCGCTATCCGAGTCGTAACCGAGCTGCTGCGCAATCGCGGACACGGACACGTTCGAGCGGCGCAGTTCGCGCATCGCGAGCTGCACCCGCCAGCGCAGCACGTACTCGAGTGGCCCGAATCCCATCCGTCGCTTGAAATGCAGCGCGAACGTCGAACGCGATACATGACAGCACGCGGCAAGATCCTCGACGGTCCAGCGTCGTGCCGGGGCCGCGTGAATCGCGCTGAGCGCCGCCGTGACCCGCGCATCCCCGAATGCGGCGAGCCATCCGGTGTTGTCGGGCGCGCCCTCGGTCACGTAGAGCCGAAGGATATGCACCAGCATCATGTGCCCGAGCTGCCGGACCATGAGCGACGCCCCCGGCGACGACGCGCCGAATTCGTGTGCGAGCTGCTGCAACGCCCAGCGCATCACCGCCGCCTGCTCCGACTCTCCGTTCACGACAACCACCGGAGGCAGGCCGCCGAGCAACAGCTGCGCCCCGTCCTCATAAGAGAAGCGGCCACCGATCAGGAAACAATTCGTCGGCTCGCCGTAGTGCGCGATGCCGCTCTCGGTATTCACGTACACCTCCGCCGCGGCCACCGGTGCGACGGCCGGATCGCTCGCCAGCCAGAACGCGCGAGGCGCGGTGAGCAGAAAGCAATCGCCCGCGCGCAGCCGGACGGGCGGACCGGCACCATCGACCGTCAGCCAGCACGAACCTTCGACGATCGCATTGAACTTGATCCCGTCGGGCGGGGGAAGGGCGATCGCCCAGTCTCCACCGGCGCGCAGGCCCGTGAAATAGGAGTCGCGCGTTTCCAGCAGCGACAGCACCTCCGATAGCGGATCCATGCACCCCTCGGACGATCTCGACGAAAAACCGGATTTTATTGCATTCACAGTCCAGGAACGTCACCCGAGAATGAATGCCATGCATCGACGCGGCCGACGCCCGGCCGCGAGCGCCATGCATCACTTCAGGAGTCTTCCATGACGAGTCATCAGATACCCGTGCATTCCGACTTCAGTTCCGCATCGACTGCCAGCGACGTGCTGGCCGGCGTCGATCTGGGCGGCAAGACCGCGATCGTGACGGGCGGCCATTCGGGCCTGGGCCTCGAAACGACGCGCGCACTCGCGCAAGCGGGTGCGAACGTCGTCGTCGGTGCACGGGATCCCGAGGCCGCGCGGGCCGCGACGCACGGCCTGAGCGGCGTCGAGATTACCGCGCTCGACCTCGCCGATCTGGCCAGCGTAGCCGCATTCGCCGCGCGTTTCGTCGACGCACGGCGCGACGTGCACATCGTGATCAACAGCGCGGGCATCATGGCGTGCCCCGAGACGCGCGTCGGCGATGGCTGGGAAGCGCAGTTCGCGGTCAACCACCTCGGCCATTACGCGCTCGTCAACCGACTGTGGCCCGTGCTCGCTCATGGCCACGGCGCGCGCATCGTCGCGGTGTCGTCGCTGGGGCATCGACTGTCGCCGATCCGCTGGGACGACGTCCAGTTTGCACACGGCTACGACAAATGGCTCGCATACGGGCAGTCCAAGACCGCGAACGCGCTGTTTGCGGTGCAGCTCGATGCGCTCGGCGCGCGCAGCGGCGTCAGGGCCTACTCGCTGCATCCGGGCAAGATCGCCACGCCGCTGCAGCGGCATCTGACCCACGCGGAAATGATGGCGCAAGGCTGGGTGGACGAGCACGGGGCACCCATCGATCCGACTTTCAAGACAACCGCACAAGGTGCCGCGACCCAGGTGTGGGCGGCGACGTCGTCACGCCTGGCGCATCTCGGCGGGGTCTACTGCGAGGATTGCGACATCGCGACCGTGACCACGAGCGACGAGGAAGCAGGGGTGCGACCGCACGCGATCGATCCCGGAGAGGCCGCCCGCCTTTGGGCGCTGTCCGCCGAACTGACCGGCATCGACGTCTTCGCCACGCGGCGCTGACATCCGCCCGGTTGCGACCATGCGCGTCATGCCTCGGTCATTTCACGCTTTTTTCCGGTCCGGTGGAGTTGCCGGACCGGCGTTTTCGAATGGTCTGGTTTCGATCATGTCGACACCATTTGGATAACTTTTCTTATCACAATAGCTTCATTAAATATCCAAACTCGCCGTTTCAAAAACGCGTCTGGTGTTCGACTTCCCGGCCCATCCCCGTGTGTTCCTCGATCGATTCGATGGAGGGGAGGGCGACCATACGTTGCGCCCGCATTCAATCCGGCGCGCTCACGCGTACCGGCACGACATCGTCAGCCCGTCGGCCGGTCGCACGGCGGCTGTAGCGACGTCAAGGCAGGTGCTGTACCGGCAGGGGGACAGGAGCGGGGCAAAGCCGCGCCGCGTTATGGCTGCGCGCGCTTCGCGAAGTAATGCGCGGGCGAATCGCCGAACGCGCGACGGAACATTGCGATGAAGTTGCTCGGCGTCGCATAGCCGAGCGCATCGGCGATATCGGCGACGCGCTCGCCATTCGCGAGGCGTTCGAGCGCATGCGTCAGACGCGCCTGCTGACGCCATTGCGCGAAGCTCGTGCCGGTTTCCGCGACGAACAGCCGGCTCAGCGTGCGGGCGGACAACCCGGCCCATTCCGCCCACGCTTCGAGCGTGCGGCTGTCGTGTGGCTGCCCGAGGATCCCGTTGGCGATGCGCAGCAGCCGCCGGTCGCGTGGCATCGGCAGGTGCAGCGGCTCGTGCGGCGCGCGACGCATCTCGTCGAGCAGCACGACGCTGATGCGCGCCTGCTCGACATCGAGCCGATCCTGGTCAGCCCACGACACCGCGCGCCGCACGAGCGCGCGCATCAGCTCGGTGATCGCGATCACGCACGGCCGGCCCGGCATCCGCCGGCTCGCGGCCGGTGCGATCACGACGCTCCAGCCGCTCAACGCACCGCTGATGCTGACCTTGTGCTGCTCACCCGGCGGAATCCAGCCCGCGCGATGCGGCGGCAGCAGCCACGAACCGTGCGGCGTGCGCACGTGTGCGAAACCGCTTTCCACGCAGAACACCTGGCCGCGCAGATGACTGTGCCAGTCGACCTCACGGGTGCCGAGCCGGTACGTATTGCTGCCGTCGTCTTCGCCCCAGACGGCGATCAGCGACGGGCCGTCCTCGCGCTCGCTCGGATCGGAGTCGACGCGCTGCACGGTGCGCGGGGGAGAAGGGTCTCGGATGGGCATGGCCGGAATTCATTATTTTTTGTCTAAACAACATTATCAGCTTTGTCCGGGAGCGTCCAACAATGCGTGTCATGTTCAAACCGATACGAAGCAGAGGAATGCGATGCATGCAGCACTTGCTCCCTGGACACGCCATGCCGTCGCGCGGCGTAGCGTGTCGCGAATGGCAGCCGCCGCGGCGCTCGTCATGCTCGGCGCGTGCGCGAGCCGCGACGGGCTCGCGCCGGCCGGCACGTTGCGCAATGCCGACGCGCTCGCCGCATCGCGCAGCCTCGCGCATGCGCCGGCCGCCGACTGGCCGGCCGCCAACTGGTGGCGTGCGCTGAACGATGCGCAACTGACTGCCCTGATCGACGAGGCGCTCGCCGGCAACCCCGATCTCGCGACTGCCGATGCGCGCGCCCGCGAAGCGCAGGCACTGGTAGTCGAGGCGCAGGCCGCGCGGCTGCCGCATCTCGTCGGCCGCGCGAGCGCGAAGGCCGAGCGGCTGTCCGGCACCCAGTTCTCGTCGGGCGAGGGCGGCGGCTTCTTCAGCCACACGCGCGAGATCAATCTCGGCCTGAGCTGGGATCTCGATCTTTGGGGCGGCCGCCGTGCCGCGTGGGAAGCCGCACTCGGCGAAGCGCGCGCCGCGCAGATCGAAGCGCAAGCCGCACGCGTGCTGCTGTCGGTGAACGTTGCGCGCGCCTACGTGAATCTCGCGTACGCATTTGATCAGCAGGACGTCGCGCAGGCCGAATACACGCGCGCCGACGAAGCGCTCGTGCTCACGCGCCAGCGCGTCACGAAAGGCATCGACAACGTCGCGCAGCAACGCCAGGCGGAAAGCGAAGTCGCGGCCGCGACGCGCGAGCAGGCCCGCACCGCGCAGGCGATCGACAGCGCGCGCATCGCGCTAGCA